>JAGLMC010000034.1 GCA_023140215.1 Alphaproteobacteria bacterium | reverse complement strand
TGGTGACGGATCTTCGCAAAATTGAAAACATTGATGAATTTACGGTACTGGTGAAACTGAGGAACCAATTCCTCAAGGCTGATCATTTCCATTTGATGCGACATATTATTCTCCAAATTATACAATCATATAATCCAAGATTTTTGACCATCTTGCAACAGACCCTTGAACGGTGAAACTTCTGCTGGTGCATGATGGCTCGATACTTGAGATGTACCATGAACCGGAAGGGATGCAACGGGAAACATGTAGCAGGCTTCCAGATACAACTGCATTAAATCAGATATATTAAAATTTCTAATTTTGACCTTTGATAATTGAATTGATTATCTTTGGAGTTAATTATGACAAAAATGGTTTTAATGCTCTAGAGCGTGAAGGATGTCTTAGTTTTACTCGCGCTTTTTTTTCTATTTGATGTACCCTTTGGTAACTAATATTAAAAAATTTTGCTACTTCTTTCGTTGTAACATCTATATCAAGAACATCCATTCCATATGAAAGTTGGAGAATTTTAACTTCACGAGGTTCTAGAGTTTTAAAACATTTTTCAAATGTGTTTCTTAATTCTTTTTGTACCCAAACTTCATGTGGACTAGGGATATCCGGACATAAAAACATTGTTGTATCACTCATGATATTTACATCACAAGAACCCTGTGGATCTAAATATGAGTTAGGTCGAAGTTTTTTGTTTATTTGTAATTTCTTGTGTTTCCCTAAAATGGATACCGTAGTATTTTTCCATGCTTCTGAAGCTTCAAAGTCTTCTGCTGTAGTGTTAGCTTGTTCTCTCAATAGCTCTTGCTCTGCTAAAATCTTAAAATCAGGATTGGTAAAATCTAACTCTTCAATGTCTGATTCTTCAGTATCGGAATGCGATGATTGGGTAAATGTAGGATTAATCTTAAAATCGTTATCAATATCCGATTTGTGATCTATTGGTCGCATAGGTTTTATAAAAGCTTTATTCTTTGGTGTGCGAATAGGGCCGAATAAGACTCTTGCATGTGTTCTTAGAGCAGCAGCCAAAGCAATTGCTGTTTCATTATATTCTCGAAATTTAGAGTGTTCAGGATCAATATCGCCTTTCATCAGACGCAAAACCCTATTTTTTGTGATTGTTTTTTTATATCGTTCCGGATCTATACGTTCTTCGCTATTAACAAAATTCTGTACAGAGTTCCATATTTGAGAAAAAGAAATTATTCCCGTTTCAATCATTCTTTTTCGTACAGATTCTTGATAGTTAATTAAGTGTTGTGGCCCGGCTTGCAATCTTTTTTCTTCACGATCATCTAAAAATCTTTCGATTTGTTCGGGCGTTGAATAGATTTCTAACCCTTTAATTAACGGTTCCGGTTTTATATTGGGCGCTTGCATTATACCGGGATATCGTTTTTCTTCGATGTTTGATGACACAAAAAGAAAACCGTCTTCAGCATCTCCATAAAGTAATTGATCACCTTTGTCTGACGGGAATATAAAATCTACAATAAGAGCTTCTTTATCAGGATTGTTTTTATCGTAACCTGTAACACGCCCGCCTCTTTGTTTAACTCTAACTGCTGACTTACTTGGAACTTTGTTTAAAACAACGTCATGGTGATTTTTACCAAAACCTTCAACTGCAAAATCTGCTGAAGCTAAAAATCTAATTTCTCCTTTTTCATGTGATCTAATAATGCCATCTTGATTAGCTCCCATATTTCCCCAAACAGCACCACAAAAACCTTCGCCAAAACGTTTATTTAGGTATTTTGCTGTAGCGATAGAATCTGCAATTGAGCTACAAAAAATAAACCCACTTCGTTTTAAAATGCTGTCTGTATCTTCTGATCCTTGCCAATGTGCTATAAATTGCCCTAAGCTTTTCATAACGCTAGTTTGCCGCACTAATTTTTCAAGGTGCTGTGCAGAATACTTGCCGGCATTGGATGGAATATTGTCTAGATTTCCCTTAACATTCTTCATTTTAACTATAATGTTACGGGTTTGAGCATTCAACTTTCCTTCAATGGCGCGTTGCCTAGAAAGAAAATATGCTCGTTCATAACCTGACTGTGAAAGTCCTTTTGTAAGGCTGTATTCAGGTGAGGCAGTAAATGCAAGATGAATGATCTTCGGGTTTCTGTTTAATACATTCAGTCGTAGATCTGATAAACCGTGCTGTCCTTCATCTTCAATAATTAACCGCTCCTTTTCAGGGGATAGGGTGCCTTCCTGAATAGCGGCTGTATATCCTATATAGGTCATTACGCGCACTAAAGGTGGGGTCGAAAGTGCTTTTAAAGATGATGATGTATGAGATTGTATCAAATTATTTTGTACGAGTGTAGGAGCAAATAAAGAAGCATCTTTCAGAATATTTTTTACAAGCTCTTGCCTGTCAGTAATAATCGTTGTAGATGGAAGTTCCTTTTGCTGAGCCAAATGTTCTAACAGACTTAAAAATACACCTGTTTTTCCCGACCGTGTTGGCATATCAACATATAGCTTTTTTTCATCTGCTCGTCGATTATCTGCTATAGCTGATAAGGCTTCTTCTTGAGCCCAGTTCAAAGTTACCAGCATATACTAAAACCTACAAAATTATGAAAACTAACGTGTTTTACAGAATTTATAGTTTATATGTCAACAAAAATGTTTTTTAGATTCAAAATTAACTGAACAAATAACCTCAATTATTTCTTCTATGGACTTCCGGTCAATTTAACCTGCAAAGAACAGTGCTGAAACTAGTGTTTTCAGAGCGTTTGACCTATTGCCGGAATGAAGGGTTTAGAACTCCAAAAACTGCCTTACTTTTCAAGGCTTTAGGTAGCTTTTTTGGTCATTCAAAAAAGATGGTGCTGCTGGGGAGAATTGAACTCCCGACCTCGTCATTACCAATGACGCGCTCTACCACTGAGCTACAGCAGCGTATCATAGGTTTTCCCCAAGATGCTGGCAAAATTACAACAAAAACTCTAGCCTGTCACGTTTGTTTTTGAGTATATTCTTTCATAGACATAACATGGATATAAATAAACACGGATATAAGTATAAGTGAAAACCTCTACAGAAAATAAAGATGAACAAAAACAAGATAAACGCGGGATAGCGTTAAGAGATAATTTACGTAAACGAAAAGCATTAAAAAAAGAGCAAAAGATAAAAAATAAAAATAAACGAGATTAGAAAATGCAAATACTAAAGAAAAGAAATATTGCGAATATGCAGGAATTGACAACATTGCCGGGTTTGTTAGCGGATCACCAGATACGTAATTTAGCTAAAACCAAACACATGATTGAGCCATTTGTTGAAAAACAAAAAAAAGATGGCGTTATTTCATATGGATTGTCATCATTTGGATATGATTCACGTTGTTCTGAAGATTTCAAGATATTTACTAATGTTGACAATGCATTAGTTGATCCTAAAGACTTTTCAGAAAAAAGTTTTGTTGACAGAAAGGCTAATATTTGCGTAATACCTCCAAATAGCTTTGTTTTGACACATACCATTGAGTATTTCCGTATACCGGAAGATGTTTTGGTTATATGTCTTGGTAAAAGCACGTATGCTCGTTGCGGATTGATTGTTAATGTCACGCCGTTAGAGCCGGGATGGGAAGGCCATGTAACGTTAGAAATTTCTAACACAACGCCTTTACCTGCTAGAATTTATGCAAACGAGGGGATAGCCCAGTTTTTATTTTTTAAAGGGAGTAGTGTTTGTGAAACAAGTTACGCAGACAGAGCAGGCAAATACATGGGACAGCAAGGAGTCACTCTCCCAAAACTCTAACGCTAACGCATTAGAAGATCAAAGCTCTAATGATACGCAAAGCACACCAACAGTAAACTCCGGTCTTGATAAAATCCTCATTACCGGCGGGCAGCAACTTAACGGCACTATTCCTATTAGCGGTGCAAAAAATGCAGCTTTAAAATTAATGTGTGCGGCTTTGTTAAGTGATGAATCTCTGCATTTTGAAAATAGCCCAAATGCATTGCGTGATATGCATTCACAAACAGAATTACTTGAACATTTAGGATGCGTGATTAAGCGTGAAGGTAATTTAATGGCAATCAGCGCCAATAATATTACCAGCCAAACCGCACCATATGACATTGTTCGTAAAATGCGAGGCTCTATCTTAGTGTTAGGTCCTCTTCTAGCACGTTTTGGACAAGCTAAAGTTTCTTTGCCGGGAGGATGCGCTATAGGCACACGTCCGGTAGATATGCACATTAAAGCTCTGGAAGAAATGGGAGCAACTATAATTCTTGAAAATGGTTATATTAATGCAACAGCGCCTGCTGGAGGAAAACTTCAAGGAGCAAAAATCCTATTCCCGAAAGTCTCTGTTGGAGCAACCGAGAATCTTATGATGGCAGCTACTTTGGCAAAAGGCGAAACGCTTCTTGCAAATGCAGCACGTGAACCGGAAATTATTGATCTCGGTGAATGTCTTATTAAAATGGGTGCTAAAATTGAAGGTCTTGGGACTGAAACTATTCGTATTGAGGGTATTCCTTATATGAACGGTGCAAATCATTCAATTCTTCCTGATCGAATTGAAACAGGAACATATATTATTGCAGCAGGAATGACAGGAGGCACGCTCAAACTTAAAAATGCTTGTATTGAACATTTAAGTGCAATGATGGGGCTTCTTTCTCAGGCTGGAATGGAGATTGATCAAGACGGAACAGATGTTATAGTACATAGGAATGTTCTGCGACTTAATGGAATTGATATTATGACAGAGCCTTATCCCGGTTTTCCGACTGATTTACAAGCACAATTTATGGCGATGCTGACATTGGCAAATGGCGCCGGTATGGTAACTGAAACAATATTTGAAAATCGTTTTATGCACGTACCGGAACTTGCACGAATGGGAGCAGATATAACCGTACAAGGAAATTCGGCAATTATACGCGGAGTAAACAAGCTTAAAGGTGCTGAAGTTATGGCTACAGACTTGCGAGCTTCAGTTGCGTTAGTTTTGGCCGGTCTTGTCGCAGAAGGTGAAACAGTAGTAAATCGTATATATCACTTAGAACGTGGCTATGAAAATATTGTAGGGAAATTAAGTGCTTGTGGGGCACAAATTAGGAAAATTATATAAAAATTACATGTCCGTAATAAGTTCTAAAAAAATTAGATATATCGTACTCCAGAATATACCAAATGGATTAAATCAACGTATTATCACACGCGATCATGAAATGGCATTGAATGATTTAAAACAAGATAGTTTGTTTCATCCATTTGGTGATGAGAACGGTCCTTATGATATAAGGCTTTCAGTTGAAGAAAACAGGCTTATTTTTCGAATTCAAAATAATAACGGTGAAGAAATTCCAACTCTTATTCTTTCACTTAACCCCTATAAGAAACTCATAAAAGATTATTTCATAATTGTTGAAAGTTACGAACAGGCTCTTAAAAATGCTGGACCCTCTAAACTTGAAGCTATTGATGTTGGCCGTCGTTGTTTGCATAATGAAGGAGCTGAGTTACTTATTGAGCGTTTGGAAGATAAAATTACTATGGATAGTAATACAGCGCGGCGGCTTTTTACGCTAATTTGCGTTCTTTACGCACAATCTGCGCGGTTTTGGGTGTAATAGCTAGACATTCTCCAACTAGAAGCGTATAAAATCAGCTACTTGGAAAGACTTAAAAGGTATAAGCGCAAAAATGGCGAAAGAAGAACTTATTGAATTTACAGGTGTAGTCACAGAAGTGCTCCCAAACGCAATGTTTCGGGTAACGCTTGAGAATGAACATGTAATATTGGCGCATACAGCCGGTAAGATGCGTAAAAATCGCATTCGTGTTTTACAAGGTGATACAGTAATTGTTGAAATGACACCATATGATCTAACAAAAGGTCGCATTATTTACCGTGAAAAATAAATTTATATAGCTTTGGCTTTCCAGCACTGATTTAATCTTCTTCAAAAAATAATGAAAGAAATATACCTTTGGATATTTTAATAGAAGAACTGGAAGGAAGCCTTTGGGTAGTAGCACTTGAAGAAGGAAAGATTCAAGGGTTAGAGGTAGATCCTAGTCTTGAAGAAGTTCGTTGGGGTTCTATCTATTGGGCAAAGGTTACAAAAATTGATTCGGCATTAGATGCAGCTTTTCTTGATTTAGATGGTTTTAACACTGGTATTATTTATAATAAAGATATCCGCAAACGTACTAAAGATAATAAAATTGTCAAAGGTGGCGCAAAGGCGATTGGAAAAACACTCAATCCCGGAGATATGATTGCCGTACAGGCAAAGAGTGCTTATCTGAAAAAAGAATCAGATGATTACGCTAGAATAGAAACAAAAACCCCGCAAATGAGTATGGATATAACAATTCAGGGGCGATACGTAATCTATTGTGTAATGATGAATAAAAACCGCATATCTATGCGCATACGTGAAAAAGCACTTCGTAAACAACTTTTGTCTATGCTGGATGAAATGGAAAATATTGATGGTTGTATATTGCGGGCATCAGCAGTTTATACACAAACAGATATATTGAAACGTGAAGGAGATATTTTAAAAGAAGCATGGAGTAAAATGCAACAATACCTAGAAGGTAATGAGGCACAACTTATCATGTTAGGATCAGATGCTGTGCAGCGTACACTAAGTGATCATTCAGATAAAATAATTAATCGGATTGAAGTTGTAACAATGAATCATTACAAACACGCTGAGGGGTGGTGTTTTATTTTTGCTCCTGATTTAGTTACTAAGATCATTCCAATTGAAATTGATAATGCAACCGAGGATTTAGCACTTTTTCACTATCGAGATATAATTGGACAAATTGAAGAGTTATTTCAGTCTTATATTTTGTTATCTGGAGGAGGGAATATTATTATTCAAGAAACGGCGGCGCTCACAGTCATTGACGTTAACAAAAGCGCGCATAAAGGCTCTCACTTATCCATAAACATTGAAGCAGCTATAGAAATTGCCAGACAGATAAGACTGAGAAACATAGGTGGTATTATCGTTATAGATTTCTTACGGTTACAAAATAAAAAAGAAGCGGAAAAATTAAAAATAGCTCTTGAAAAAGAAATAATGCTTGATCCTTGCACTGTACAAATTCATGGACATACATCTACAGGACTTATGGAACTTACCAGAAAACGAAAAACATTACCTCTGCAAGATCGTTTTTCAGGAATGTTTGAATAGAAGGTTTACGCTTTAAGCGGATTTTTTTGTAACCAAACGCCCTCACCTTTATCAAATTTCTTTTTACCCTCAATAGCAAAATTAAGAATCATACCGGCGAAATTTATATCATACAGGGCTTCAACCCCATACGGTCCGGCAAAATCTTGAGCTGAATTGATTTCAATGATTAAAGGCCCGTTTTTAGAGCGAATAATGTCAACACCAGCCATATTCAGCTTCATAGCTTCTGTTGCGTGCAACGCGATATTTTTTTCTTCTTCCGTTATTTCAATAACCTTAACAGCTCCGCCTAAAGCGGTATTAGCCCTAAAATCTCCATCTTGCGATGTACGTTCAAAAGAACCAATAACCTTACCACCAAGAACAACAGCGCGAATATCTCGACCAGATGATTCTTTAATAAATTCTTGAAGCATAACCCTGACATCAAATTGCTTAAAAGTTTGCAAGAAATTCTTAGCGGCCTTTTCATCCTCAGCAAGAAAAACACCAACACCTTCAGTGCCTTCATTTAACTTAATAATCAAAGGAGCACCACCAACAGTTTTAATAGTCTTATCATAATCAACTTTAGAATAAGCAGATCCTGTTGTTGGAAAAGGAACATTTTTACGCATAAGATATTGTAAGCATCTTAGCTTATCTCTACAAAGCTCTAACGAATAAGCAGTATCTGTCACGTAAACATCCAACGCCTGAAATTGACGCAAGACCATAAAACCAAACTCCGTATGAGGAGGATCAATTCTTGGAATAATGGCATCAAATTCACCGGTAATGCGCTGCCCTTCATAATATATTTTAGGATTATTTGGACAAATACTAATACCAAATTTACGAACCTCAAGAATTTCAACATCACAGTCTAGATTCTTTCCAGCCTCTAGAAATCTATCTTCTTCATCAGTAAGATGAGTAGTTAATATGCCGATACGGATAGCAACCTCCTGTTTTCTGAATAATGGGAGACAATAGAGAAATGATCTAAATGTGTCAAATTTGGATAAAATTATGTATTTTGCAACCAAACGGCTTCACCTTTATCGAATTTTTTCTTACCCTCAATAGCAAAATTAATAAGCATAGAAGCAAAATCAATATTATAAAGGCCTTCAATTAAATGAGACCCTGCAAAATCTTGTGCAGAATTAACCTCAAGAATCAATGGGCCATTCTTGGATCTAACTAAATCAACTCCAGCCATATTTAGCTTCATAGCTTCGGTTGCATGCAAAATAACGCTTTTTTCTTCATCGGTGAGATCAATAATTTTAGTGAGTCCACCCAAAGCAACATTAGCTCTAAAATCTCCATCTTGTGATACACGTTCAAAGGAACCAATAATCTTACCACCAAGAACAACAGCGCGAATATCTCGACCAGATGATTCCTTAATAAATTCTTGAAGCATAATCCTAACATCAAATTGCTTAAAAGTTTGCAAGAAATTCTTAGCGGCCTTTTCATCCTCAGCAAGAAAAACACCAATACCTTCAGTGCCTTCATTTAACTTAATAATTAAAGGAGCACCACCAACAGTTTTAATAATCTTATCATACCCAACTCTAGAATATGCAGATCCTGTTGTTGGAAAAGGAACATTTTTACGCATAAGATATTGTAAACATCTTAGCTTATCCCTACAAAGCTCTAACGAATAAGCAGTATCTGTTACGTAAACATCCAACGCTTGAAACTGACGCAAGACCATAAAACCAAACTCCGTATGAGGAGGATCAATTCTTGGAATAATGGCATCAAATTCACCAGTAATGCGCTGCCCTTCATAATATATTTTAGGATTATCCGGACAAATACTAATGCCAAATTTACGAACATTAAGAATTTCAACATCACAGTCTAGATTCTTTCCAGCCTCTAGAAACCTATCTTCTTCATCAGTAAGATGAGTAGTTAATATGCCGATACGGATAGCAATCTCCTGTTTTCTGAATAATAGGAGACAATAGAGAAATGATCTAAGTGTGTCAAATTTGGATAAAATTATGTATTTAGATAAAATTATGCTTTAAGCTCTAGACAGCGCTACTCTATTATTTTATAAGCCTTTTTATTATCTTTTTGCCCGGGTAGCTCAGTGGTAGAGCAGGGGACTGAAAATCCCCGTGTCGGTAGTTCAATTCTACCCCCGGGCACCATCTTTTTAATAGTTAAAAAAACCATCTAAGACTTTGAAAGATAACGCGGTTTTTGGGGCTTTAAATTTTTTTATTTTTTTCATTTATTTTTTTAATATATTAAACGGGGACACATTAAACTAATGTGTCCCTATTGTTTGTTCTTTGTCAAAAATCTTAAAAACTTTTATGCAGATGTATCTGTAGTGCTTCTGATGAATATATTCCTATACTTTTTCTCAAAAGTCAAGTAAAATCTTTTTTATTTTTTAAAAGAATACGATTAAGGTAATAAATTAAACGGGGACACATTAGTTTAATGTGTCCCCATTGTTTTCAAATGACTATAATTATTAAGGATAGTCCCAAAAATTAAGCTGCTTTTTCTTTTTTTGTTTCAGCTTGTTTTGCTTTCATTTCTTCAGAAGGGCCCACAGGCTCATCTTCTGGAATTGAGCCACTATCTTTACCTTTTGCAGTTTCATCGCGATCAACAAGCTCTATCACAGCCATAGGTGCAGAATCTCCATAGCGGAAACCTGCCCTCATGATTCTGGTATAACCACCTTCACGCTCGGCATAACGCTCTGTCAATACGTCAAAGATTTTCTTTACTTGATCTATGTCATGCATACGAGAAATAGCCTGACGACGTTTTCCAAGAGCTTTTTCAGGGTTTGCATTTGCTTGCTTTCCCATTGTGATTAGTTTTTCAACATATGGTTTTAATTCTTTAGCCTTGAGCAAAGTCGTTGTGATTTGTTCATGCTTAATCAAAGATGCTGCCATATTGGCCAGCATCGCTTTACGATGTTGACTAGTCCGGTTGAGCTTACGTTGTTTAATACGATGTTTCATTTACTATTTCCTTTTCGACTCTTTTGTCGTTCAGCGGCCTCACATGTGAGAACCATTTCACAACCTGCTAACACTCGCTATCAGTTATTAGCAGGGGCGGGTTACCTCAGCCCTCAAAACAAAAACCTAAAATGGTTCGTCAACTTTTTTGGCCAGTTCTTCAATGTTTTCCGGTGGCCAGCTTTCAACTTGCATTCCAAGATGCAATCCCATGATTGCCAAAACTTCTTTGATTTCATTCAAAGATTTACGACCAAAGTTTGGTGTACGGAGCATATCGCCTTCGCTCTTTTGAACCAAATCGCCAATATAAACAATATTATCATTTTTGAGACAATTAGCACTACGAACCGAGAGTTCAAGTTCATCAACTTTTTTGAGTAGATTTTTGTTAAATGGAAGTTCTTCACTTTCATCTTTTTGTTCTTCAACATCCGGCTCATCAAAATTAACAAATACTTGTAGCTGATCTTGTAAAATACGTGATGCAAATGCGACTGAATCTTCAGGTGAAATAACACCATTTGTTTCAACGTAAAGCGTTAACTTATCATAATCGGTAATCTGACCAACTCTGGTATCTTCTACTTCATATGTCACTTTACGAACAGGTGAAAACACACTATCAACCGGAATAAGTCCAACCGGTGCTTCTTCTGGACGATTGTGCGCAGCAGGGCGGTATCCCTTACCTGTATTAACGGTCATTTCCATTGAAAGTTTTGCGCCTTTATCCAGTGTACAAATTATCAGATCCGGATTCATAATTTCAATATCAGCTCCGGCTTCAATTTGTGCTGCTGTCACATCGCAAGGCCCTGTTGCGGAAAGCCTCATTTTTTTAGGCCCTTCGGCATGCATACGAACACCAATAGCCTTAATGTTTAGAATAATATCTGTAACGTCTTCGCGAACTCCTTCAATAGAAGAGAATTCGTGTAACACGCCTTCAATTTGAACGGCTGTTACTGCTGCGCCCTGCAAAGAGGACAACAAAATACGACGAAGTGCATTGCCTAATGTAAGACCAAAACCACGCTCAAGAGGCTCGGCAATAACCTTACCTGCATTAACGACTTCCGATTGAACAATATCCAACTTTGTTGGCTTGATTAGCTCTTGCCAGTTTTTCTGTATCAAGGTTTTCTCCTTTTTTTTCTAAATAAAATTAGTGTTGTATTAAACCCGTCTTTGCTTTGGTGGACGGCAACCATTATGTGGAATTGGGGTGATATCCTGAATTGATTTAATAGTAAAACCAACTGTAGAAAGACCACGCATTGCAGACTCACGTCCCGATCCCGGCCCTTTAACACGTATTTCCAACTCTTTCATACCATGTTCCTGTGCTTTACGACCAGCATCCTCGGCTGCTATTTGAGCGGCATATGGAGTAGCTTTACGAGAACCTTTAAAGCCCATAATTCCAGCAGAAGACCAAGACACAACATTTCCTTGTGCGTCACTAATCGTGATTAAAGTATTGTTAAATGTAGAATTTACATGTGCCACGCCTGACACAATGTTTTTCTTTTCTTTTCTTTTCGCTTTTGGTTTAGCCATTTTTTAAGTCCTCCTTATTTCTTTTTACCGGCAATTGCTCTTGCAGGCCCTTTGCGAGTACGCGCATTTGTGCGTGTTCTTTGACCATTTACAGGAAGCCCATTACGATGACGGAGACCGCGATAACATTTCATATCCAGTAATCGCTTGATGTTCATAGAAACCTCACGACGAAGATCCCCTTCAATCTTGTATTCCGCACTGTCAACTTCTCCACGGATACGATTGAGCGTTTCTTCGCTTGCTTCGCCCATTCTTTGTTGAGTATCAATGCCAAGTTTTTCACAGAGATTGAACGCAGTTGTACGTCCTATGCCATAGATATAAGTTAGTGCAATTGGAATGCGTTTTTTATCGGGTACATTGACCCCGGCAATACGTGCCATAGTTTTTTCCTTTCAAATTATAACCAAACCGTAATTGGCTCTGCGCGTTAAGCTTTCACCAGCCGGTTTGTAAACAAGTATCCAGTCATTGATAAAATGTACTAACAAAATATTATTTTGCGTTGTAAATCTCATAAAATGAGCGAGAACGTGCGGAGTATAAGGATTTTTAAAAGCGCGTCAAGAAAAATCTAAATTGTAGAGGCAGAGTCTAAAATATCCTTAATTTGCGTGCTTATTGCATCGATTTCCTGCATGCCATCAATCTTACGCAATAATCCCTTATCTTCATAAAAAGGTAATACAGGAGCTGTTTGTTCATGATACACGCTTAAGCGATGGCGCAATGTTTCTTCATTATCATCAGCACGTGCGCCGCCAGTTTGTTCAGCTCGTGTTTTTATTCGATCAATGAGAGCATCTTCTTTTACTTCAAGAACAATGACATGCTCGATGTTCTTACCTACTTTGGTTAACATTTCATCAAGAGCTTCAGCTTGCGCTACGGTACGTGGAAATCCGTCAAGAATGAAACCTTTTTTACATTCAGGCTTGTCTATACAGTCAGCGATAAGTTTTATAATAATATCGTCCGATACCAGCTTTCCGGAACTCATAATTGATTTAAGTTCTTTTCCAAGATCACTACCGCTTGCAACTTCATCTCGAAGCATATCTCCAGTTGAAAGTTGCTTGATCTTATATTCATCCTGAATGCGAATAGCCTGAGTTCCTTTACCGGCACCGGGTGGGCCAAAAATAATTAAATTCATCTGCGTCTTCCCCTTAGTTTTGATTTTTTCATAAGTCCTTCATACTGATGCGCAATTAAATGTGAATGTATTTGCGCAATCGTATCCATTGTTACAGTTACAACAATTAATAAGCTAGTTCCTCCAAAGTAAAACGGCATGGAATATTTGGAAATAAGAAACTCTGGAAGTAAACAAATAAAGACTAAATATATTGCTCCGACCGTTGTAATACGAGTTAAAATATAATCAAGATGACTTGCTGTGTGTTTTCCCGGTCTAATTCCCGGAATAAATCCACCGTATTTTCGTAGCATATCTGCATTTTCTTCAGGATTAAATACAATTGCTGTGTAGAAAAAACAGAAAAACATGATGAAACCACCATAAAGCATCATATAGATTGGTTGACCATGTTGCAGGAATCTAGCAATAGAAGCTGTAAATTCTCCACCATCTGATCCGGCAAAGCCTACGATTGTTAAAGGTAACAAGAGCAATGAAGATGCAAAAATAGGTGGAATAACACCCGCTGTATTGAGCTTTAACGGCATATGATTGTTTTGTGCTTGAGCTTGTCCACCACCTGCTGCCTGTCGTTTCGGGTATTGAACAATTACTCTGCGTTGTGCGCGTTCTACAAATACAATGAGCGTAATAACGCCAACAATCATGCCGAAAAGAAGAAGAAGTTCCATAAAGTTAAATTGTCCCTGACGTCCAAGCTCTAGCGTTGAAGCAATTGCTCTTGGTAATTCTGCGACAATACCGGCAAAAATAATTAGAGAAATACCATTTCCAATGCCACGTGCTGTAATTTGTTCACCCAACCACATTAAAAAGACTGTTCCGCCAACAATCGTAATTACAGTTGAAATGCGGAAAAACAGACCGGGATCAATCACGGCAGAACCAGCAGAGCCTTGCATGTTTTCCAAACCGACTGCAAGTCCCCATGCTTGAACTGTAGCTAAAAGAACTGTGAAATATCGTGTGTATTGATTAATTTTTGTTCGACCACTTTCACCTTCTTTCTTGAGAGCTTCAAGCTTTGGTGACATTGCTGTTGCAAGCTGCATAATAATTGAGGCTGAAATATATGGCATTATATTTAATGCAAAAATTGTCATACGTGAAAGCGCACCACCGGAAAACATGTTAAACATGTCCAAAATACCACCGCTTTTTTGTGTAAATATTTTATTCCACACATGTGGATCAATGCCGGGAACAGGTATATATGTACCCAAACGATAAACAAGCAGAGCACCTAGAACAAACAGCAAGCGTTGTTTTAATTCTGTTGCTTTGGCCAGTGCCCCCCAATTAGCATTCTTGGCGAGCTGTTCAGCGGCTGATGCCATAATTTATTCCTTTTTAGTTTAAGTGCAAGTAGAGATAAATACATAAAGAAAAGAACGAGCGCAGACAAGCCCCCAACGCTATAAGTCTAACTTTTTATATCTCAATTTTTATATTTTAATTAATTATTCCAAACGCAACCGTTGTTCCCAATTTTTGCACTGAGCATTAACTCTTGCATATTCTTCAGGGCTATCAATTTTATTTTGTGCTTTTGATAAATCATTGCGTACTTTAAGAATTGAGCGATCCAGTAATTCGGAAATCTGTTTTTCTATTCTTTCTTGCGCACTTCTTATCTGCATTTTTGAGACAGGACCAACCGGTCTTAATCGTTTTAATGTGTTTTCTACATCCTTTTTAAAAGTTGAAGTGGATTGTTTGTGAAATTTTTTCAAAGCAGTTACATGTTTATTCTCATGAGTTAGAACCGCGTTAAATTCACAGCTTCCTCTCGGAAATTCGCTGCTGATAAATACAATCGGTCTGGCGCGGTATTTTACTTTTATTTTATCAAGATATACGCATATTCCACCATCTTTCATTTGATGAATGCGATATAAACTTTCATATTCATAAAAAAGCGAATCATAGGCCAGTCCTGTTACGATTCCACTGCCGCCACCACTATGCATATTGTGTAAACTAAATGCTGATTCGCTGATATTGTATTTTACTTTAGAAATTGTAGCGCTAAATTGCATTTCAGGTTTTGGAGCAAAGCACCGTCCGTTACTCGCAGCTATAGAAATGCCAGAGTAAAAAATGCTTATAAGCATTAAAAAAATAATTGTATTTAATTTTTTACATATCAAAGAATTAAGCTTTCTTAATCCAAGTCCTCAAACGCCGGACATGCTTTGAAATCACTATAACAAATTTGAAAATGAGTATAAACTAAAAAACAGAAATAATGTGTAGAAAATAAAGCCAAACGATTATAATTATCTGGAGCTATATTTTAGTTTTTCTTTCAACTGGAGCAATAGTCTTTTTGATAAAGCTAATTTTACCGCCGGCCTTTTCAATGGCCTGTTGAGCGCTTTTAGAAGCTTTCGTGATTTTTAGATTAACTTTTGTTTTTATTTCACCAGTTGCAAGTAGCTTAATACCATCTTTTTTGCGACGAACAACGCCAGCCGCAACAAGAGTATCTTCATCAATTTCTTTTTTGGCATCAATTTTTTTATTGTCTATGGCAGCTTGCAGCTTAGCAATAGAGAGTTCCGATAACTTTGTTGCAAAAGGTGTGTTACGAAAACCAAGTTTTGGTAAACGTTGGTGCAAAGGCATTTGACCACCTTCAAAGCCTTTAATTGCTACGCCGGAACGGGCTTTTTGCCCCTTTTGACCTGAACCACAGGTCTTTCCCTTACCGGAACCAATACCACGGCCAACAATTAACTTTTTCTTACTTGAGCCTTTTGCAGGCTGTATTTTATTTAATTTCATCGTTTTATCGTCCTTTACCTTTAGGCGGCGTCTTCAACTTTAACAAGGTGGCTAACTTTTTTAATCATACCGCGTACAGCAGGACTATCTTCCAATTCACGTGTGCGGTGCATTTTATTTAGACCCAAACCAATCAATGTTGCGCGTTGATATCCTTGACGACCAACCGGTGAGCCAATTTGTGTGATTTTAACAGTTGCTCCAGATGACTTTTTAGTAGTTACTTTTTTAGCCACAACTTTCTTAGCAGGCGCTTTTTTTTCTTCTTTTTTATCTTCAGCCATTGCTTTTATCCTTCGTTAGTCTCTTCAGATGTTTCCGCAGACATGCTAACTTCACGGTTAGCAATAATGTCACTGACTTTTTTATTTCTACGTCCAGCAACATGACGCGGGCTTTGCATATCTTTTAGAGCTTCAAACGTTGCATTAACCATTGAATACGGGTTGTTAGAACCAATGGCCTTTGCCACGATATCCTGAACTCCTACAGCTTCAAATACTGCGCGCATTGGGCCACCAGCGATAATACCGGTACCTTTTGGAGCAGAGCGTAAAAATACTTTACCAGCTCCGTGACGTCCTTTTACATCGTGATGTAGAGTGCGGCCTTCACGCAATGGAACCCGGATCATGTTGCGTTTAGCTGCTTCTGTTGCTTTTTTAATTGCTTCAGGAACTTCACGTGCTTTACCATGCCCATGACCAACGCGCCCCTTGCCATCACCAACGATCATTAAAGCAGCAAAACCAAAACGGCGACCACCTTTAACAACTTTGGCAACTCTGTTAATACCAACCAGACGTTCAACCAGTTCGTTTTCTTCGTTACGATCACGCTTTTGTTCTTTTTGTGCTCTTCGAGCCATTATCTTAATCCTTTTTTTAAAACTCTAAACCACCGCTACGAGCACCTTCAGCCAAAGCCTTCACGCGGCCATGGTATAAAAAGCGACCACGGTCAAAAACCACTTTGCCTATACCGGCTTTTTTAGCACGTTTAGCAACAAGCTTACCAACTTCAAGAGCGGCCTTTGTATTTGCTCCTGTCTTTAGTTTTTCCTTTAACTCAGGTTCGATTGTAGATGCGGCTGCTAATGTTACGCCTTTAATATCGTCGATCACTTGCGCATAAATTTGTTTACCAGAGCGAAATACTGACAAACGAGGACGAATACCGCGTACAGCATTACGTTCGATATTAATACGACGAATTTTGTTTCGTGTACGGTAGCTGCGACGTTGCGCGGCTGATGTTTTAACTTGTGACTTAGCCATTGTTCAATGTCCTTATTTTTTCTTACCTTCTTTACGCAAAACAAATTCATCTGCGTAGCGAATACCTTTACCTTTGTACGGTTCTGGCGGTTTAAATGCTCTGATTTCAGCAGCAACCTGTCCAACTTGCTGTTTATCAATTCCGGATACTTCAATCCCTGTCTGTTTTTCAACCTTAATCAGAATACCTTCCGGTATATCGAAGCGTACTTCGTGAGAAAAACCAAGAGACATTACCAAAACTTTACCTTGCAAATTTGCACGAAAGCCAACGCCTTTAATTTCAAGCTTTTTGGAATAGCCTTCACTTACGCCCACAATGATATTACTAACAAGTGTGCGCATTGTAGGCCATATTTGCTTGGAAAAACGGCTGTTTGATTTTGGTGAAAACTCAAGAACTTTTACGCTCTGTCCTTCATCATTGGCAACATCAACTAATTTCACAGACACTTCATCATGTACGATCTGTTCAAGTTCTCCAAGTTTACCTTTAGCTTTTATACTCTGCCCGTTAAGGCTGATTTCAACCCCTTCGGGTACTGTAATCGGTTTTTGTCCAATACGTGACATTGTTTAATTCCTTATTCCTTTATCAGCCCTTAAAAAACCTGACATAAAATTTCTCCGCCAACATTGGAAGCTCTGGCTTTTTGATCAGAGATTACACCTGCCGGAGTTGATAAAATCAATACACCAAGGCCATTAAAGAAACGCGGCATTGTTTTAACATTTGTGTATACACGACAACCAGGTTTAGATACACGGTCAATTTGACGAATAACACCGCGACCTTCAGCATATTTCAGTTCAACAATAAGAACCTTTTTATTATTCTCATGTTCTTGCATTTTAAATTCACGGATAAAACCTTCATCTTTCAAAACTGCGGCAACATTTGCACGTAAATTTGAGTATGAACATTCAATGCTTGTTTTATTAGCCATTTGTCCGTTACGAATACGGGATAGCATATCACCAAGAGGATCACTCATAGACATTGTGCTCGCTCCTCCTTACCAACTAGATTTTGTTACACCTGGCAACTCACCACGAGAAGCCAGATCCCGCAAAGCAATACGGGAGAGATTAAACTTACGATAATAACCATGCGGACGACCTGTCAGCGCACAACGATTACGAATACGTGTCTTGCTTGAATTACGCGGCAGTTCGGCAAGTTTGAGCATTGCCTGAAAACGTTCTTCTGCAGGAAATTTTTGATTTTTGATAATGGCTTTGAGAGCAGCGCGTTTACTTGCATACGATTTTACGAGTCGTCTACGCTTTTTGTCTCTTTCTATCATACAGGTTTTTGCCATATTTTCTTCTCTTTCTTCTTGTGTTTTCCTTGCTTAAGCAGGAATTTAATTTTTTCTTTTAATTTTTAAAAGGCATTTTAAAACCACGAAGCAGCTCTTTTGCTTCTTCATCATTTTTAGCGTTTGTACAAATAACAATGTCCATACCCCGGATTTTATCAACTCGATCATAATTAATTTCCGGGAAGATAATATGTTCTGTAATTCCTAATGCATAATTACCACGACCATCGAAGCTCCTACTATTTGTACCGCGAAAGTCACGAACACGTGGTAAAGCAATTGTTACTAAACGATCAAGAAATTCGTACATTTTTTTGCCACGCAGTGTTACTTTACAGCCAATGGCTTGATTATCACGAATTTTAAAAGATGCATTTGATTTACGTGCCCGTGTAATAACTGGTTTTTGACCTGAGATCATTGTCATGTCATTCACAGCATTTTCAATGTGTTTACGATCTTGAGTTGCTTCACCAACTCCCATATTGATAACAATCTTTTTTAGTTTAGGAAGTTCGTGAATGTTCTTATAGCCAAACTTTTTTTGTAAGGCCGGAACAATTTCTTTTTCATATACTTCTTTATAACGCGGTGTCATGTCTTTTATCTCGCTTATTCAATTGTTTCGCCGGATTTTCTGGCAACGCGGACTTTTTTACCATCCTTTAAAGTTTTGTACCCTATGCGTGTTGGATTTCCTGTTTTTGGATCAGCCAGTGCAACATTGGATATATGAAGAGACAATTCCTTCTTCTCAATGCCACCGGAAGAAACCTGTGAAGGTTTATTATGCTTTGTAACTATATTTACGCCCCGAACAACTACACGGCGTGAAGCTGTTAAAATCTTGATAACCTCTCCTTTAGCACCTTTGTCTTTGCCCGTAATAACAATAACTTGATCGCCTTTTTTTATTTTTAGCTTTGGCTTTTTTAAATTTATTTGTGTCATGACTAGAGCACCTCCCCGGCCAATGAAATAATTTTCATATAGCCCTTACCGCGAAGTTCACGAGTAACAGGGCCAAAAATACGTGTACCGATAGGCTCACCATTTGC
>JAGLMC010000033.1 GCA_023140215.1 Alphaproteobacteria bacterium | reverse complement strand
CCAATGTTGGCTGTGCGACGGTGTGAACCACCTAAAACTTTTATGCACTGTACTTCGCGTGCTCCGGAGTTATCAGCAACTTCTATTCTACTTTGCATCTGAATCATGACTTATGCGTCCTTCTTCTTAGATGTTGTTTCTTTAACTGCTTCTTTTTCAGCAACAGGCTTTTTAGCAACAGGTTTTGATTGTTCATTATCTGTGACTAGAGTCCAGCGCTTGCTTTTTGAGATTGGACGACATTCAATAATCTGAACACGATCACCAATTTTATGTTGGTTATTTGCATCATGCGCAGCGTATTTATCTGTACGCTTTACATACTTACCATATACAGGATGGCGAAAACGACGTTCGACAAGTACAGTAATTGTCTTGTCTGTTTTGTCGCTTACGACTTCACCTTCTAGAATTCGTTTTGGCATATTACTTCTTCCTTATGCAGATTTCTTTGCAGGTGCCTTTTTAGGGGCAGCCTTTTTTACCGGAGCTTTCTTATCAGCTTTATTTATAGTTGATACTCC
The DNA here is from genome assembly GCA_023140215.1 of Alphaproteobacteria bacterium. GTDB lineage: Bacteria > Pseudomonadota > Alphaproteobacteria > Micavibrionales > Micavibrionaceae > JAJRYK01. The sequence continues at coordinate 5,468 of JAGLMC010000033.1, read as the reverse complement.
AACATTATTTTTTCTATTCAAAAATGTCTTTATGCGCGCGATATTTCTGCGAGCTATGCGCATTTGCGCAGTATTCTCAAGTGCACCACCAGATCTTTGAAAGCGCAGATTAAACTGCTCTTTACGTGTGTCTAGGAGTAGTTTTCCAAGCTCATCAACAGTTTTTGTTTTTAGATCTTCAGCTTTCATCACTCAAATACCTTAAATATGTTCTTAATCGCTAACGCGGGTTATAAATTTTGTTTTTACAGGCAGTTTCATAGCTGCCAGATCAAACGCCTCGCGTGCCAATTTAGCCGATACACCATCAAGTTCAAACATAATACGACCGGGTTTTACACGAGCTGCATAATATTCAACAGAGCCTTTTCCTTTACCCTGACGAACCTCAAGAGGTTTTGCAGTTACCGGAACATCCGGAAAAATGCGAATCCATACTTTACCTTGTCTTTTAATATGGCGGGTAATTGCACGTCTTGCTGCTTCAATTTGCCGTGAAGTTATACGGTTAGGAGATATTGCTTTTAAACCATAAGCACCAAAAGAAAGGCTTGAGCCACCCTTAGCCATGCCATGGATACGGCCTTTATGCTGCTTACGAAATTTCATTTTCTTTGGGGCTAACATCTTTTACGCCTCATACCTTTTCTTCAAATGCAAAAAAAACCTGCTCACATGGACTTTTAGCTCTTATAGCTCTAGTTCCCATATGGCTCTTTGGCCTATAAATACTAAATTCGCGCGGACTATAACTTGATTAGCCCGTAAATACCAGAACTTTTTTATCTTTGTTGTCTACCTCTTGGTGCGCCACCTTGAGATTTTTCCTGACGTTTATCACGTGCCATTGGATCATGCTCCATAATATCGCCTTTATAAATCCATATTTTTATTCCGATAATCCCATAGGTTGTGAGAGCTTCAGCTGTACCGTAATCCATATCTGCACGTAAAGTATGTAAAGGTACGCGTCCTTCACGATACCATTCAGTCCGTGCAATATCTGCTCCACCAAGGCGGCCTGATACGTTAATGCGAATCCCAAGTGCGCCAAGACGCATTGTACTTTGTACGGCACGTTTCATAGCTCGACGGAAAGATATGCGTCGTTCGAGCTGTTGAGCAACGCCTTCGGCTGTAAGTTGTGCATCAAGCTCAGGCTTGCGTACTTCAATAATATTTAAAGATACATCTCCGCCTGCGCGTTTAGATAACTCTTTGCGTAAGGTTTCGATATCAGCGCCTTTTTTTCCAATAATAACACCAGGGCGAGCTGTATATACGCTTACTTTTGTGTTCTTAGCTGCGCGCTCAATAACGACTTTGGAAATTCCGGCAGATTTCAGGCGTTCTTTCACATATTCACGCAGCTTTAGATCTTCGACTAATTTTTTTGCATAGTCTTTGCCAGCGTACCAGCGTGAATCCCATGTACGATTGATACCAATACGTAGTCCAATTGGATTAACCTTTTGACCCATCTTTATGCTTCCTCTGTTTCTTTGACGATAATCGTCATATTGCTGATTTTCTTTTGAATACTGGCAGCGCGTCCGCGAGCTCTTGCACGGAAACGCTTCATCATCATTGTTTTACCAACTGTTGCTTCTGATATGACCAGACGATCAACGTCCAGTCCATGATTATTTTCTGCATTAGCAATAGCTGATTGTAAAAGTTTGCGAACATCTTGCGCAATGCGACGTTTAGAGAATTCAAGATCTATAAGCGCACGACCCGCATTTTTACCGCGAATTGTCTGCGCTATAAGATTAAGCTTTTGAGGACTTGTACGGAAATACTTTCCAAAGGCCATAGCCTCATTTTCTTTTACTTTTCTAGGGGTTTCTGATTTTCCCATTGTTTTTATCCTCTCACGGCTTTTTTATCTGCGCCGTGCCCTTTATAAGTACGAGTTGGTACAAATTCACCGAGCTTATGACCAATCATCTGATCTGTAACAAGAACGGGAATAAATTTTCTTCCATTATGAACGCCAAACGTTAAGCCTACCATAGTTGGTAGAATCGTAGAACGACGTGACCAAGTCTTGATTATCATATTTTTTCCTGAGTTTCTGGCTTTTTCTACCTTCTTAAGAAGGCTTCTTTCCACAAACGGACCTTTCCAAACACTACGTGCCATTATTTATATGCTCCTTATTTCTTGCGACGACGAATAATATATTTATTGCTCGTCTTGTCTTTTTTACGTGTTTTATAACCCATTGTCGGCTTACCCCAAGGTGTGCAAGGGTGACGACCTCCGGCAGATTTACCTTCACCACCACCAAGAGGATGATCAACAGGATTCATTGCTACGCCACGAACGGATGGTCTACGACCTCTCCAACGTGTACGACCTGCTTTACCATCATTGGTATTCATGTGATCCGGATTAGATACGGCTCCAACTGTTGCCATACAATCACCTCTGACAATGCGTAGTTCACCGGAAGTTAGTTTAATTTGTGCATAACCTTGATCGCGCCCAACAAGCTGTGCAAAAGCTCCGGCAGCGCGAACCATCTGCCCACCTTTACCGGGCTTCATTTCAATATTATGGATGATTGTCCCTACAGGCATATTCTTTAATTGCATAGCATTGCCGGGTTTTACATCTGTTTTCTTTCCGGCAATAATTTTGTCACCAACGCTTAAACGCTGGGGTGCTAAAATATAACGCTTTTCACCATCTGGATATTTTACAAGAGCAATAAAAGCTGTACGGTTCGGATCGTATTCAATTCGTTCTACAGTTGCGATCACATCCAGTTTATTGCGTTTCCAGTCAATTATACGGTAACGGCGTTTATGACCACCACCAATATGACGTGCTGTCATACGGCCATGATTATTACGCCCTCCAGTTTTTTTAAGACCTTCTGTTAAAGCCTTTTCCGGATTACCCTTATACAAATCTGTACGATCTATTTGAACTAACTGACGTTGTCCTGGTGATCTTGGGTTAAAATTCTTTAGTGCCATTTTCTTATTTCCTTTAATTGCCCTTTATCGGTGAGCTACCATAATTAAAATTTTCATACGCCGGAGCTGACATCAATTGTCTCGCCTTCTTCAAGGGTTACAATTGCTTTTTTGAAATCACTACGGTTACCAAGAATACCTTTGAAACGTTTGCTCTTGCCTTTTTGCACAAGAGTGTTCACGTTTTTTACTTTTACTCCAAATAATGTTTCAACTGCTTGTTTAACCCGTGGTTTTGTTGCTACCCGCGGTACAATAAACGTTACTTGACCATGCTCAGATCCAAGTGTTGCTTTTTCTGTCACATGTGGTTGAGAAATAATCTCGTACATCCATTCTTGTGCTTCTGATTTTTTTGCTTTTGCCATTGTTTTAATTCCTTACTTCAACTTTTCTGTGAGGTCATTTACAGCCGTTTTTGTCAACATCAATATATCACGGCGCAAGATGTCATATACATTTGCTCCTATGCTTGGCAATACATCAACGAGCGGTATATTCGCTGTTGCACGAGCAAAATTTGCATCAATCTTTTCTCCCCCAACAATAAGAACAGAAGCAAAATCAAATTTTTCAAGTGCCGCTGCCATTTTCTTTGTTTTGTGATTTTTGGCTTTGGCATCATCAATGATAATCAACTTTCCATCTTTGGCTTTGGATGATAAAGCAATTTTAAGTGCTTGTTTGCGGATTTTCTTTGGTAGTTCCGTAGAATGATCACGGACAACAGGGCCAAATACAGTTTGTCCACCTCTATCAATATTACGCTTTTTATCTCCAGCGCGCGCGCGACCTGTTCCTTTTTGAGCATGTGGCTTTTTACCGGTTCCAGAAATTTCATGGCGTTGTTTTACCTTATGATTTCCTGATCTGGCTTTATTGCGCTGATATTTTATCATTTGATGCAAAATATCTTCACGGATTTCAACGCCAAAAACGTCTTTATCGAGCGTGATTTCACCTGCGTCTTTATTCTCGATTGTTTTAACTGCGAGTTTCATGATTAATCTTCCTTCTTATCTTCAGAAGCTGTTTCTTTTGGAGCTTCTTCTTTAGGAGTATCTTGAGTTTTTGGTTCTTCTGTTGAAGTTTCAGGTTTTGCAGTAGCTTCTTTTAAACCAGCCGGCATAGGCACACCTTCCGGTAATGCTTTTTTAACAGCGTCTTTAATTAAAACCCAGCCGCTTTTAGCTCCCGGAACAGCGCCTTTAACCAAAATTAGATTATCTTCAAGATCAACAGCAACCACTTTAAGGCTTTGCGTTGTTACACGCTCATTACCCATTTGACCGGCCATTTTTTTACCTTTGAATACTCTGCCCGGGTCTTGACATTGACCGGTTGAACCATGAGCGCGGTGAGAAATTGATACGCCATGAGTAGCACGCATACCACTAAAATTATGGCGTTTCATAGCTCCTGCAAATCCTTTACCTATTGATGTGCCTGTTACATCAACATACTGACCGGCGATGAAATGGTTTGCTCCAAGTTCTGCGCCTATTTCCAAAACATTTTTATTGGAAACACGGAATTCAGCCAGCTTCTTTTTAGGCTCGATTTTTGATTTTGCAAAATGACCGCGATTAGCTTTGCTTGTACGCTTTACCTTAGCCTTACCGGCACCAAGCTGCACAGAAGTATAGCCATCTTTTTCTTCATTGCGGATAGATATCACCTGACATTCATCCACTTTTAGAACAGTTACAGGAATATGGCATCCATCTTCATCGAAGATACTTGTCATTCCTTCCTTACGTGCAATTAATCCAGTTCTCATTTTTTCTTTTCCTTTCCAGAGGTAGCTCTTTGGCTACATAGCTTCTGCATTTATAATACCGCAGAATTTAATTTATGTTTTTATCAATTTCATTGCTCAAATCCAGATCAATTAAATCAATAGGGTTCAAGTATGGCTCTAGTTGTTTACTTAACGTTGTCAACATTTGTGCTTGTTCATTACAATCCTTGCATTCAAGTACAATATTTCCATCTATGCCCAAAACAGATACTACATGAGTGTTGTTTTGAAAAAGTTCATATTTAATCAATCCGGTAATTCTATCGGGATCAATCATTTGACCATCTCTAAATCTAATAATCTTCCCCATTTAAGCTGCCTGCATTTGACCGATTTTAATTTCAACATCCACTCCGGCAGGCAAGTCCAGCTTCATTAAAGCATCAATTGTTTGTGGTGTAGGATCTTCAATATCCATCAAGCGTTTATGAGTGCGTATTTCAAACTGCTCTTGTGAGCCTTTATTGACGTGCGGAGAACGAATAACAGAAAACTTTTTAATACGATTAGGTAAAGGTACCGGGCCTCGAACGCCTGCACCTGTGCGTTTGGCAGTGTTTACAATTTCTGCCGTAGCCGTATCTAAAATACGGTGATCAAACGCCTTTAATGTAATTCTAATACTTTGCGTATTCATTTCTATCTCCGTTCTAATTTATCCAAAGACAGCTACTTTTAGA
>JAGLMC010000032.1 GCA_023140215.1 Alphaproteobacteria bacterium | reverse complement strand
GTCAATATTGCATGCGCGTTAACACTTAGAAATTGCGTGACAAATAATGGTAGAAACCTCCTGTCTTTAAGGAGCGCGAATTGGCTGTTTTTATTCATTCTAGGATTCTCCCTTTATTTTTCATGCTCAAACTCTCCATTTTTCAGGAATTGCAAGATATATTTGTGCACGTTTGGCTTATCCATAATAAAGGTATGCGTACCGTTCACGCTTACATGATCTTTCATTCCCTCTAACTTTGTTTTTTCAACTGTGACACGGCCATCACTTTTGCCGGGCGTTATAAAAGCAGCCACGAAATAAGGCCATTCTTTTGTTCCGGCGATAATACCGAGTTCATAATAAATATCGCTTTTATTTTTGGATTGTGCGTCTGTGGTTAACTCATCGCCTGCAGAACCATAATACCATTTATAGAGGGGCAGATTATGAATCAGGTCAGAGACTTCACTGCCACCATTAGGAGGAGCAAGCATTACAACACGCCCTAATTTATCTTTAATGATATCATTTTTATAAACATCAAAATAACGTCTTATTACCAATCCGCCCATAGAATGAGTTACAACATTAACTTTTCCGGTATTTTGCCAAAATTCTTTTGTTAAGTATTTTTTACGTAGATATGTTGCTATACCATCAAGATTTTTATCCGTTGAAGGATAGGTAATGCTAAGTGTTTCATAACCGTTCTTTTGCAAAGCCAATTCCACAGGGCGCATACTATTGCTGGTTTTGGCAATACCATGCAGAATAACAACCGTTTCTTTTTGATCTACCGCCTGTGCCGGATATACCAGCACCATAGCAATAAACAGGACTGAAAAAAACTGAATAACAGACATGGCTAGGCTTCTTTCTGAATCTGCTCATTGCTGAATACAAGCTTCGTATAAAAATAACTCAACCCGATCAAAGATACTCCCAAGCCTAAGAATGAGAATACACGGTAAAGCCCTTCCAGTTCAGCTACATCAAACAAGAAGACTTTAAGAACAGCTAAGATCACAAAAACCAGCGAAGCCATACGCACTGTCTTATTCTGCTTTTTAATACCAACTGTCAACAAGCCTAATCCGGTTACAAGCCATGCAACAGAATAAGCATAAAGTTCAGCAGAACTAATAAAGCCTTGGATTATATAACCGCCATGAAAGTATTGACGCACTGTGAATGTGGCAAACGCGAACAAAGAAACGAATCCAAGCACTTTGTAGATCATTTTCTTGGATAATAGATTTTTGTTATAAACTGCCCATGTTGCCAAAAACGCACCAACCCCATAAGTCAATGTTATGCCATTGAAAAACAACATATCACCGACATATAATTTTGACCAATACGGATTATCAATCAGGAAATCAAAATATGCAAAGCGCAACATTCCCAGATGGAACAATCCATAGCCCCAAGGCTTAAGAAAGGACATATCGTAACGATTAACCAATTGCAGCAATCCAATACCTGCGCTTGCACAGGCAATTGTTATTACTCCTCTTTCAATAAAGCCCGCACTAGTTGCAAAGATGTTTACATGATTTGCGTGAAGTAAATCACGGAACACATAATATACTGTGGCCATTGCTAACGTTGTGGCTGTACCAAACAGAATATGATTAAATTTTTGATCGCTATCATCCAGCTTTATACTCATCCAAAGTGCCAAAGAAATAAGCAAAGACGGAACGCCTAATTTGACAAGAGGTACATCCAGCACATAAGAAGCAATGTAATGTGTCGAAGGCACATCACCCCAGAGAGATTTAAAAACAACTTCGCCAAACAACATGATCTGTTCATAATTCATAGCTGCAAATACAAGCGTTAAAATCAGCATAATTTTTTTCAGGAAATTAATTTGAGTTCTTTGATAAATCCACGCCGTAGCCGCTATTTGTCCGGCAATCGCCAGAGGCACATAACTCCACGGCAATTCAATCGCCAATCCAAGAGAAATAAAGGCTGAAGTTGCAAGCGCATAAATCGCAACCAGATGTTCACGAATAATGCTGTCAGCTCTGTATTTCTCACGAATATCATAGGCCTGATAAATGCTCAAACTCGCAAGAACCAAGCTAATAACACCCCAAAACATGCCAAAACCTTCGATAAAAGAAACAGGCAAATCCAGAATAAAGTATGAAATCACGTAGAGCGCAAGCGCAGCTACAACCTGAACGCCAGCCCAGAAACGCGGGTCTTGCACTTGCCGCATTATAAAGGCACATCCACCGATATAAATCACGCTCATTCCTGCAAGTACAGCAACAGCGTCAACCAATGGTGCAACCTGCCCCCATATAAGAAATATGATTAAATTTGCTCCCAATTTTACCAAAAGCGGCTTTTGATAAATGCTAGGCTGGAAATAGGCCAAGGCAATGACCGCCATACTAAGTAAACCCAGCATTGACCAATCAAACAATGTAAGTGTCACTTCAAAACTGAGCCAGACAATAGTTAAAACACCTCCTGCAATCGCAATAAAATTAAGGCCATGAACAGGAAGTTTTTCTTCATTCTTGAATGCATTTTCTGCAACGCGCTTACCCGTTACGGCCAGTACAACACCTGTAATAGCCATGGCAAAGAGGACAAGCACAAGCGCATCGGACGCCGAAAAAATTAGTAGAAACCAGAATATCGACCAGCAGAAAACACCGATGAGCGCGGCAACAGTCAGCACCCACCAGCCCTTACGCACCAATACCATGAACATCCCGCTAAACAGCAGGAACAAATAACCGAACATTGCAATGGCGTTAGGCTCATCAGAGCCAATCAAAGCAGGCGTGAGCAATCCACCCAACAAACCAAAAACTGCAATAGGCTGTCCATGTCTAAGCGATAGGATAACAGCCAGCGCGGTTATAACGGTCATGCTTCCAAAGCCTAAAATCGGGGGTAGCAAGCCATATAAATTAATCGCAGCATAAACACTGATGTAAAGAGCCACAAGTCCTGCGCCGATAAGCCCCTGCCCAATCCGCACAGAATTGGCAATATGCTCACGCCGTCCGATCCACTGCCCGACAGCCAGTAAAGTACCACCAAACACGCCACCCAAAGATACACGAGCTATTGGCTCAAGCCAGCTATGTTCAATCGAATATTTAACAAAGAAAAAAGACGCACAGATAAGAGAAATTGTACCAATCCATACTGGTAACTTTGTGGCTATATTCTGCTCAAATGTGCTTTGTGCTTTCTGTGCCCAATCTGCCTTAGGTGTTTTGGAAAACATTGGAGGCACTATTTCAGACTGCACATATACTTCAACATCTTCTTCTGGAGCATCAAATTTTGCTTCTTCCTGTTTGACGTCAACTTTTTGCTGCAAGACTACCTGTTGTTTAAGTTCTGGTGCATTTGCCAGCTTTACTTCTAAATCTTTGACCTTTCTTTGCAGTCGAGCAATATCATTACGCACCGAATTAAAGCGCGAATGATTTATCCATGGCATAAAAAACGTAATTAAAGCGGAAAGACCAATAAGTAAAAAAATTAATTCCATAGTGAGCAACCTATCATATTATTAAAACGCAGTGTTTAAAATTAATGTATTATGAAAGTATAAGTTAGGATAAAATATGGCTAGGCGCAGCGATCATACACGTGAAGAATTAAAGAAAGCAATACTGGAATCATCTTGGAACATTGTTCAAAAAGACGGGTTTTCGGAGTTAACGGCCAGACATATTGCCTCTGACATCGGATATGCGCCGGGAACAATCTATAATATTTTCAACTCTATGGATGATTTATATCTCAACATAAATAGTATGACACTGGACAAGCTATACGACACTCTCTCAAGCCCAAAATGTCAAGCTGCAAAGAAAACACCAGTACAAAATATGAAAAAAATGGCGCAGCTTTATAGAGAATTTACTAAGGAATATAAGCCCTATTGGCTAATGCTTTTTACTTATATTTTGCCGGATAATAAATAACTTCCTATATGGTATTAAGAAAAAATAAAGCGTCTATTTGAACCATTAGAAGATCTACTCAAACCACCCTCCCCATAACGCTTTTAGGGCAGTTAGGTGGTAACAGTTCAGAAATGGTGGGCCTGAGAGGACTTGAACCTCTGACCAATCCGTTATGAGCGGACTGCTCTAACCAACTGAGCTACAGGCCCTTTATATAGAAAGAGCTTTATAATACAAAAAACATTAAAACAGCAAGGATGCTTTTTTCTAGAGTTATAGTTAATTGCTTTAAAACAAAAATGCTATTTTAAAACATCAGAACTTTAATTCTAAGTATCCAGAAAACTTCTTAATTTTCTTGAACGGCTTGGATGCTTGAGTTTACGTAATGCCTTTGCCTCGATTTGACGAATACGCTCCCGCGTTACATTAAATTGCTGTCCAACTTCTTCCAAAGTATGATCCGTATTCATTCCAATCCCAAAACGCATTCTAAGAACACGCTCTTCACGCGGAGTTAGAGAGGCTAGTACACGAGTAGTTGTTTCTCGCAAATTTGAATGAATAGCAGAATCAATCGGTGCTATCGCATTTTTATCTTCAATAAAATCACCAAGGCTGGAATCTTCTTCATCACCGATAGGTGTCTCAAGTGAAACAGGCTCTTTAGCGATTTTCAGAACTTTACGTACTTTATCCAAAGGCATATGTAAACGCTCAGCAAGTTCTTCCGGTGTTGGCTCACGGCCAATTTCATGCAACATTTGACGAGATGTACGTACCAATTTATTAATTGTTTCAATCATATGCACAGGAATACGAATTGTACGCGCCTGATCGGCAATTGAGCGAGTAATTGCTTGCCTAATCCACCATGTAGCATAAGTAGAAAATTTATAACCACGGCGATATTCAAATTTATCAACCGCTTTCATCAAACCGATATTACCTTCTTGAATTAAATCCAAAAACTGTAAACCGCGATTTGTATATTTTTTAGCAATAGAAATCACAAGACGTAAATTAGCCTCAACCATTTCTTTTTTGGCTCTTGCTGCTTCTTTCTCGCCTTTTTGCACAGTTCCTACGATACGGCGAAACTCACCAATTGGCAGCATTGCTTCTTCGGAAATAGCCATAATTTGTTCACGAATAGCTGTTACTTCATCATTATATTTATTAGTAAAATCAGCCCATCCTTTACTTTTTAGAACGCTAACATTTGCCAACCATTTAGAATCTAGTTCAGAACCAAAATAATGCTTAAGGAAATCTTCCCGTTTAACCTTACAATTTGTAGCCATGCGCATAACTTTACCTTCAAGGCTAACAAGTTCACGATTCATAATATAAAGACGATCAATTAATTGTTCGATACGAGCATTATTCAAGCGAACCTCGTTCATGAGATCAACCATCTCATCTTTAAATTTGTTATATTTTTTATCGGTTGCTCCGGTTGGCTCTTTTCCTTTTTGCAAAGATTCCAGTCTTTCTTTCTGAATCTTTTGCATTTTTTTGTAGGTTTTTTGAATTTTAGCAAATATTTTATAAACTTGCGGTGCTAACTCTTCTTCCATATCAGAAAGGGAAATTGAATTTTCTTCTTCATCTTCTTCATCAGAATTGCTTTCTGTTTCAGAATCTTTATTCTCTTCCTCTTTCTCTTCTTCTTTTTCTTCATCATCAGAAGATGTTTCTAATTCTTCTTTTTTCTCAACATCTCCTCCGGCATTATCTCTTGCTACAGCAGCGACAGAATGATCTTCAGGCTCACCACTATAAGTTGCATCAAGGTCAATAACTTCACGTAAGAGAATATCGCCACTTTGAAGAGCGTTATACCAAGCAATTAATGATTCAATAGCTAAAGGACTTTCACATATTCCACCGATCATTAATTCACGACCGGCCTCAATACGCTTAGCAATAGCGATCTCACCTTCACGAGATAATAACTCAACAGCACCCATTTCACGAAGATACATACGAACAGGATCATCAGTACGTCCTGTATCGTCATCGGCTATATTACCTCCGGATTTATAATCTTCTTTTTCTTTATCCTTATTATCATCGGCAAGATCACTCGCTTTTTCCACAATCTGAATATCAAGATCAGAAAATGTTGCCATAGATTCTTCAATTTGATCTGAAGAAAATTCTTCAACAGGGATAGCCTTATTAATCTCGTCATAGGTAAGAAATCCTTTTTCCTTACCTTGTTTAACAAGTTTTTTCATTACGCTTGCAATAGAGCCCTTAACAGAAGGCACTAACTTTTCTTCATATTGTTTATTACTCAAAGCCAAATTCCCAACTACTTTTAAAGTCATTACTTAAAATCCGATTCTAAAACTAATCATAAAATACTGAAATTAAAAGCATTTAGATCAAAATTATACCCTGAAATTCTTTTGAACATATTATTACTCTGATAAAGTACCTTGTACTATGTTTCTTAGTTTTTCTTCTTCATCCTCATTAGAATGATAAAAAGCATCTTTCCAACCCTGTTTAATCTCATTTTGTAACCCACGCTCTTGTATTGAATTCAATACATCTAACCATTTACTTACGATATTTTCTAAATTAGTATCATCAGAATTTACGCAAGGCAAAGCAAAAGCTGCGTGAACATAAACAGATTCGTTCAGAATGTCACCTATTTCTTGCACAAAACCTTTTTGTTTTAAATAAAGGCACAAATCTTCCCTATTAATATCAACATTTTCTTCAAGCACAGAAACAATAGCCTGCTTTAAACGATTAAGCATTTTGTCAGAAATATTAAAAGCACCATATTGCTCTCCCACTGATTCATATATATATGGATGATTAATAATTGTCGCCGTTAAAATTTTTTCATAAATTACTACTGAGTTAAATACAGGCTTACGTGGCTTAAGGACTGTTAAATATTTTTTTGCTTTTTCGCCGAATCCATCCCGTTTAAAAAAAGTTTCCGAGATTTTTTTACGTAATATTGCCATGTAATGGCTTTGTACATCCCTATCGGCAATAGTTGCAACTTTATTTTTTAAGGCTTTGCTTACACCTGCCCGTGCTTCAGGCGTATCAAATTTACGATCAGTAATATGAGTTACCCATATAAAATCAAAAAGGGACAAAGACGAATCAATTATTCTTTTAAAAGCCTGAGTTCCTTGATTACGAAGCAAACTATCAGGATCTTCTCCTTCCGGTAAGAATGCAAAACGTGCAGATTGTCCCGGTTTTAATAAAGGCAATAATCTGTCACACGCTCTGGAAGCAGCACTCCGACCAGCATTATCACCATCAAAACAAAGAACTGGAACTTTTTCATCCTCAGAAATCATAGACCATAGAGAAAGTATCTGATCTTCTGTTAAAGCTGTTCCCATTGGAGCAACCGCACCTTTAAAACCAGCCTGATAGCATGCAATTACATCCATATAACCTTCTGTAACAATAACAGACTGCCCGTCACGTACAGCTTGTCGAGCCATAGCTTCACCATAAAGCATACGACCTTTATCAAAAACAGGCGTTTCAGAGGAGTTAATATATTTAGGCGGTGTAAAATCTCCGCGTTGAGGAATGCGCAAATGATCCGGTAATATACGCCCACCAAAGGCAACAACGCGTCCTCGTCTGTCCGTAACAGGAAATATAACGCGCTCACGAAAAAATACGTAATATTCACCTTTATCGGATTTTCTGAGAAGCCCTGCCTCCATCATAGCCGAATCATCATAGCCCTGCTCTTTAAGATAGGTACGTAAAGACTGTCTATCCGCCGGTGCATATCCGACATGAAAAGCTAAAAGTGTATCTGAATTTACACCGCGTTCTTGAATATAAGATAGAATATTTTGATTACGAGAATCATAAAGCTGTTGCATAAACCACTGCGTAGTGGCTTCCAGCAATGTATACATATCTTTTGCGACCTTGGCTTTTTGAACTGATTCAAAATCAGGCTTTGGCATTTGCAAACCGGCTTCGCTTGAAAGTAATTCCAATGCATCAATAAAAGAAAGATTATCATGTTGCATTACAAAGCCGATAACATCGCCATGCGCACCACAACCAAAACAATGATAAAATTGCTTATCATCATTTATAGTAAAGGATGGTGTCTTTTCTTTATGAAACGGACAACATGCTTTAAATTCACGACCGGAACGCACAACCTTTATCCGCTTACCAATAACATCAGAAAGCACAAGGCGGTTACGCACCTCATCAAGAAAGCGTGGAGGAATCATCATTTGTGTATCTTAGTACCAGAAGGCACAAAATATAAGAAATAAAATTATTAATCTTCCTAAATTTTTCATTTAATTTACATAAAAGCATAATTTTCTTGCGTTATGAGAATGTTTTGTTATACAACACATTTCCATAAGCTTTTATAAAGGAGAGAGTTGTGGCTAAAGGAACTATAAAAACTACTGGTATTACTCTTCTTTTCGCGCTTGCAGTAACAGGAGCTGTAAATATTTTTAATGATTTTATTAGAACTCCTTATTCTAAAGAAGTTGTTTGTACTTCTCCACCTCTTAAAAAGTGTAATTGTCATTGTTATTATCCTAATTCTACTGAAGGAGATAAAGATCTCATTACTTCTCCTCCCGCTCCCCCTCTTCAATAATCAAACTCCATACATATTTTTCGTGAAAAACGATACAGGAGTATTTGCCTATCACATGGAATCGCTCTAAACATAGAATATGTCTGAGGAAATATTGAAAAAATCTAAATCTGATAATGAACCGTATCGTGTTCTTGCCCGTAAATATCGTCCACAAAATTTTGATGAGTTGATTGGTCAGGATGCGCTTGTACGTACACTTAAGAATGCTATTGAGTCCGGTCGGATTGCTCATGCTTTTATGCTAACAGGTGTGCGGGGTGTAGGTAAAACGACTACTGCTCGCATTATTGCAAAAGCACTTAATTATGTGGGGGCGGATAAATCTGATGTGGCTATATCCGGTTCAACGGAAGACTGTCAAATTTGCACTGCTATCTCTGAAGACCGTCATCCTGATGTTATTGAAATGGATGCGGCCAGTCGTACCGGAGTGGATGATATTCGTGAAATTTTGGATGGAGTCCGCTATGCGCCAACGGAAGCTCGTTACAAGATTTACATCATTGATGAAGTACATATGCTTTCTAAAAATGCATTTAATGCATTGTTGAAAACTTTAGAAGAACCTCCAGAGCATGTGAAATTTATTTTTGCTACAACTGAGATTCGTAAAGTACCAATTACGGTTTTATCTCGTTGTCAGCGTTTTGATTTACGCAGAGTTGATATTCCGACTTTATCTGCACATTACATGAAAATTTGTAAATCTGAAGGCGTTAAGGTTGAAAAAGATGCTATTGTTCTTATTGCGCGTGCGGCTGATGGCTCTGTGCGTGATGGGTTGAGCTTGCTCGATCAAGCTATGGCACTTGGCGGTCAGGCTATTACAACAGTACAGATTCATGAGATGTTAGGTCTTGCAGATCGTGCACGTGGGCTTGATTTACTTGAGCATGCTCTGAGTGGAAATATGCCGGAAGCACTGAAAATTATGGAGGAACTTTATCGGGCAGGAGCTGATACGCTTCAATTAATGCAGGATTTGCTTGATTTAACTCATATTTTAACTAAGCTTCGTGCCGTTCCGGAAGCAAAAGAAATGAAGAATGCAATGTCTGCTGATTCGATTGCAAGAGCTAGTGAGTTTGCTGGAAAACTTAGTATGCCAACACTTGGTAAAACGTGGCAGCTTTTGCTTAAAGGGCTTGGTGAAGTGCAGATTGCGCCTAATCCGCAAACTGCTGCCGAGATGGTAGTTATTCGTCTTAGCTATGCCGCAAATTTACCAAATCCGGTTGATTTAATTAGAAAATTGGAAAATAAAAACAAATCTGTTTCCGAAAGCACTAAAACATCTTTGACATCTTCTGTTATATCTAAAGAAAATACGTCAGTTAATGTTGGAATTGAAGCGACTAATAATGGCGGTAGTTCTTCGTCATGCGTCAATACTGCTGTTTCTATTGCTCAGCAAAGCGATATAAAGAATGAAATAATAATTCATTCTTTACAGGATATTATTACAGAACTTGAACAGGCTAAAGCGTTTGTTTTAGCCGGACAGGTTTTTCAATATGTGCATTTAGTAAAATTGGAATCTCTGGAATCTGGTGGAAGGCTGGAATTTCGTCCTGAAGAGCAAGCTTCAAAACGTCTGGCGCAAGATTTAGGAAAGCAGTTACAAATTTTAACAGGAAAGCGCTGGATGGTAAGTATTTCTAGTGCAACTGGAGAGCCTACATTATCCGAGCAAAAAAAGGCTGCTCATGATGCTGAATATAATAAGGTGTTTTATCTTCCTGTGATTCAAGATATATTGAAGGTCTTTCCAGATGCTAAATTAACGGATATAACAACTGTAGAAAAACAATAAATTTAGAGGATAAAAGAAATGATGGACATTCAAAAAATGCTGCAACAGGCTCAACAAGCTCAATTTAAAATTCAGGAAATGCAGGAAAAATTCAAAGATATTGATGTTCAGGGTGAAGCTGGGGGAGGACTTGTAAAAGTAACTATGAATTGTGCAGGAAATATTAGCGCACTTATTATTGATTCCAGCATTATAAGCTCTGATGATAAAGAAACTATGGAAGATTTAATTATCGCAGCTATAAATAATGCCACTCAGACAAAAGATGATCGTATTGAAGAAGAAACAAAAAAGGTAGTTGGTGATATGGGTTTACCTGATGGTGCAAAATTACCGTTTTAATCATCATAATTATGACAGAGAGCTTTATTGTTTAGTATGTCGCTGGAAATCCATTTTATCGTGTAAAATTCGCGAAATCTGCACTTCATTCCTAACAATTCGGTAGATGGCGAAATGACGGCCTACACGATAGATGCGGTGATCGAGTGATATGTTCGGATGTTTGTGTCCGAACTTTGGAGAGATTGCCAGTTTTTTCAGACCGTCATAAATAAGCGCCGCATATTTCTTGCGTTGCGCTTCTCCCCATTTTTCCAATGTGTAAATCTGTATGTCCTCAAAATCCCGTTGTGCAAGGGGAGAGAGGACAACAGAAAATTTAGGCTGTAACATCGGCGTTTGGTTTTTCACCTTTCTTATGACGCTTTATGGCATTGTTTTCGATTTCTTCCATCAGGGCATCAGTCAATAACACACTTTCGCCATGGTCAAGTTGCTTGTCACCGGCACGAACTGCCGTGCGTAAAACTTCCAACTTGTTTTGTTCTTGCTCCATACGGCGAATGGCATCACGCACTACTTCGGCAGCGCTGCTATAAGCCCCCACAGATATCTGATTCTGGATAAATGCCTCAAGTTTGGGCGGTATATCAATGTGCATAATACGTCTCCTTGTATAAGTCTTATACAATAAGTGTATAGGATTGCTACAGATATAGGAAGGTTTTTATAGCATAATCATTTTATAATAGCTTATGCTATAATACCTAAATTTTAATTAATCGGTACAACTTCACCCTTTTTATTTATTTTCATTTTGTTTTGCATTTTCAAGAATTGCGTATGCAACTCTTGTGATATAACTGTTTATTCTCCGGTAATCGCGGATAATATCCAGATGTAATGAGCTGGTTGCAATGGATTCGCTTTTTCTATCTTGTAGGCGTTTAAAATGTTTTTCAGATGTTTTGTTTGCAGCATAACGAATTGATTTTTTACTGGCGATAAGGTGAGCAGCAAGCTTTGGATCTTCTGATATAAATATTGCTTGTGCTAATTGCATATTTTGTAAAACTTGATTGTGAAAATTTTGGATTTCCAGAAAACCTTCTTTTGAAAAATCTTGTTGTAGTTTTATTTTTTTCTTTGCCATTTCCATTAAACTTTTATCAATTATATCTCCAATATGTTCAAGGTTGGTGGCGAAGGTTAGAATTTGAATGTAACGATCTGCTTCTTTTGGATCGAGGCCTTCTTGTGAGAGATGAGTCATGTAAAGCTTTGTCGCATCATAAAGGCTATCAACGGTATTATCTTCCTTACTGATCTTTTTTATAAGTTTTTCATCATCTGTTTTAAATGCTATAATTGTACTTTCTAGCATACTTTCAATAAATTCAGAGATTCTCAGAGTTTCACGTGCAGCTCCTGCTAAGGCTATAACAGGTGTTCCAAAAGCTCGTTTGTTCAAATAGAGAGGTTGTAGTTTGTTGCTTCTTGTTTTTTTATCATCAGGGATAAGTTTATTACTCAGCATGGCAACAAGAGAAATTGTCGGGAGAAAAATTATGGCCAAAAGCCCATTAAAGCAAGTATGGAAATTAATGATTTGACGCGATGTATCAGATGTTATTTCTGTGAGCAATATTGTGATTAGTGGAATAAACGGTATTATCAATATTAATGTTATAATTCGCATAATTAAATTACCAGTGGTAATCCTGCGAATTTCTGCTCCATCTTTATAGGTTGCAATAAGAGGTATAAATGCTCCGCCTATGTTAGAGCCAAGAACAAGTAAAATACCAAGTTCAGCGTTTAAAACTCCGCTAACAGCAAGAGAGGCAAAAAGTAATACTGCGGCAAGACTGGAGTGAATTACCCATGTTATAATAGCGGCAAAAATAATAGCTAGTACAGGATCATTATTTAATGGAGCTAGAACAAGTGGTAATATTTCAGCATCTTGAAGTGGAGCAGCGGAGCTTCTGATTAGGGATAATGAAAGTAACATAAGGCCAAGGCCAATAAATATGCGCGATACATGACGTTTACGACCGCCATGTTCATTCATCATATGTCCTACGATTCCAATACTAAGTAGTGCCGGAGAGAGCCAGCTTAAGTCAAAGCTAAGAACTTGAGCGACCAGTGTTGTGCTTAAATCTGCGCCTATAACAACGGCAAGTGATGCGTATAGTGGAATTGTATGTTTTTTTGCAAAAGATGTGAGAAGAAGTATAGATGCGGTTGAGCTTTGAAGTAATGCTGTTACGGCAACTCCTGATAAAAATGATGAAAATCGATTTTGTGTGCTTACTGCAATGATTTTACGCAAATTTGTTCCATAAGCGCGTGTAAAACCAAGGCGTACCATACGCGTTCCCCATAGTAAAAGACAAACAGCACCGATAATATGTAATAGAATAAGTGAGATTAGTATTTCTCCTGATAATTTGAAATGTTCCGTAAAGACAATGCGCCATTATAGTCTCTAATTTTTTAAATGAAAGGTGGTAAAATATGATTTTTATTAGTGTTGTTAATTTCGATTTAAAATAGTTTCAGAGCTATCATTGTGACTTCTTTAAAAGTAACTTTTTAAAAAAAATGAAGAAAAATGAAAAAGATGTTTGACAGCTTGGAAAGTAGCAGCTATATATCCGTCCACACATCGCGGAGCCCCCGCAAATTGCGGAGAGTGTAGGCGGTGTGTTTGAGTGTTGAAATCTAAATTTTTTCAGTGCTTTAGTTGACGATAGGGCTTTTTTTAGTTATAGTCCGATCATCATAAAGAGAAATTCGGTTGGAGCGTTTATTTGATCTAACCATTTTTTACAACTCGGAGATCAGTTGGTTTCCGCGTTGTTACGGTTCTTGAACATCGTTGAAAAGGAAAGAAGAGATACGCAGGCAGCAGTGCTGAGTTTCGAAATACTACCTTGATTCTAAAATACGAGAGTATATTGGATATTTTAGGAAGTATGTAGTGATTTGGTTTATATGGATGTATTGAATACATTATATAGAAAAAAGCTGTTAGCTGTTCGTAACTTAGGCCTTGTGCCTATATTATGAGCGTATTTCTGACGCACAACTTTCACAGTTTCTTTGGAGACTGTGAAGTGTACAAGCAAAGCAGATTTTTTCGAAATATTTATGCTGTGATTTGTCTTTGGTCATTTTATGATCTTTGGCTTTTCTGGTATAATTAAACTTCGAAAATCAACCAGAAATTTTTTGAGTGATTTGAGATGGATTCAAACTTAAGAGTTTGATCCTGGCTCAGAACGAACGCT
>JAGLMC010000031.1 GCA_023140215.1 Alphaproteobacteria bacterium | reverse complement strand
AAGCGATCTTTATCCATCTTCTCACCTGTTTCGATATCCCAAAGACGACAATTATCTGGAGAAAACTCATCAGCAAGCACAATATACAGCTCACCGTTATCTCCCCAGATACGACCAAATTCCAGTTTGAAATCTACAAGACGTAGACCAATACCTGAAAACAACCCACTCATGTAATCATTTACACGACAGAGCATTAATACCATCTCTTCAAGCTCATATGGATCTGCCCACCCAAAATTTATAATATGATCCTCACTTATCAGAGGATCATCAAGATCATCATCCTTATAGAAATACTCAACCAAAGGACGATTAAGAACCGTTCCTTCTTTAATCCCAAGGCGCTTACATAAAGACCCTGCTGCAATATTCCGAATAACAAACTCAACTGGAACAATATCAACTTTTCTAACTAATTGCTCACGCATATTAATAGATTTGATAAAATGAGTCGGAATACCAATACTTTCCAATTTTGTCATTAAATGCGCGGAAATACGATTATTAAGCACTCCTTTACCTGCAATGGTATCCTTCTTTTCTCCATTAAATGCAGTCGCATCGTCCTTAAAATACTGAATGATGGTACCCTGTTCAGGACCTTCATAAAGAATTTTTGCCTTACCTTCATAAATCATTTTACGTTTTGCCATTTTAAAATTTCCTATTACTTTTTGTTTTATAATATTTATATAACATTGGATTTTGGTATATTCCAATGCTACAAGATATTTCTGCTACTTAAACTTGAGGATATGATAAAAAGTGACGGTATTTGAAGATAGAGAAAAAGGATTTGAAAAGCAGCACGCCCTTGAAGAAAAAATCAGTTTTGAGATTGAGGCGCGTTGTTCAAAACTTTACGGATTGTGGGCTGCAAAACAACTTGGGCTAAAAGATGCAAATGCTAAAACATATGCACATGAAGTAGTTGAGGCTAATCTGGAAGAACCCGGCTTTGATGATGTGCTAAAAAAAGTTCAATCGGATTTTGATGAAAAAAATATCACTATTTCAGATAACATTATGCGTTATGAGCTTGAAAAAGCATTTAAAGAAGCAAAAAAGCAAATTAATAAAGATAAAAAATGAGAAAGCCCCGATAAATCGAGGCTTTCCATGTGATTCCCTATTCAACTCGCTGGATAAATCTCTTTACTGCCAGCTATCACCTTAAAAATTAAATATTTTATTTATTGTTTATTATATTAGAACTACCTAATTATTACTATAATTACAGCTTCTTTGCAATGAAAAAACAATAAAAACAAAGGACTATAGTAATATATGTAGTTATTTAACAAATCTAGCGCACTATTTGATATTATGTATCCTATCGAAATAAAAAAGCAAAATGCAAAATGCTAGATATTAAAATTCTTGAAGACTTGATTCTTGATAATATACCAGATGCGAAAGTTCATATAAAAGATTTGCGTGATGATGGCAAAATCTATGCTGTTCACGTAGTTTCTCCATCTTTTGAAGGAAAATCAAGAATACAACAACATCAAATGATCTATGCTGCCCTTGAGAATAAAATAAATACGGAGCTTCATGCTATAACTATTCAAACTTCTGTTACAGACTAAACAACTAATAACTTAATTATTGGATAAAATATGCAAAATGTTACGTTTGAACGTATACAAAAAGACATTTCAGAAAGTGATATTGTTCTTTATATGAAAGGTTCAGCCGCCTTCCCACAATGCAGCTTTTCTGCACTTGCTGTTCAAATTCTCTCTCAGCTTGGTGTGCTTTTTAAAGAGATAAATATACTTGAAGAAAAAGAAATCAGACAAGGAATAAAAGATTTTAGCAACTGGCCTACAGTTCCCCAGCTCTATATTAAAGGCGAATTTATTGGTGGCAGTGACATCATGCATGAAATGTATGTATCAGGCGATCTACAGCAATTACTTGATAATAAAAACATTACATATAATAAAAATATCGCATAACTAAACGCGCGTTACCTTACTATCACGATAAACATTACATGACATCATCAGACCAAATCCAATAAGAGCAGCCAGCATTGATGTTCCTCCGTACGAGATAAGCGGTAAAGGAGCACCTACAACCGGAATCAAACCCATAACCATAGCGATATTAATAAAAACATATAAAGAGAAATTTATACAAATACCCAAAGATAAATACCTGCCAAAATCATGCCGTACTCTGGATGAAATCCAAAACCCGTATAAAAATACAATGCCAAATAATCCTAAAAGTACAACACCTCCAAAAAATCCCCACTCTTCTGCCCATAAAGTAAAAATAAAATCTGTCTGTTTTTCCGGTAAAAAATTCAAATGGCTTTGAGAGCCCTGTAAGAAACCCTTTCCACTCGCCCCTCCGGAACCAAGCGCAATTTTTGATTGTATAATATGATAGCCTGCTCCCAAAGGATCAGACTCCGGATTCAAAAAGGTCAACACTCGTTGTTTTTGATATTCATGCATAAAATGCCAGATAACAGGAATAGCTGCTGAAGCCAGAACAAATGCACTAATAAATATCCATAACGAAGCGCCTGCTATAAAAATCATAGCAATTCCCGCCATAACAATCATCAAAGATGTACCAAGATCAGGCTGCAATAAAACAAACGCAACAGGAGTCGCAATAATAAATACTGGAATAATTAAAATTCGTAATTGCCGTATATCCTCCAATGTTACGATATGAAAATAACGTGCCAAAACCATAACAACAGCCAGCTTCATAAACTCTGATGGTTGAAATCTCATAATACCCAGATCAATCCAACGCTGCGCACCCATACCGATATGCCCCTTAACCTCAACAATAATTAAGAGCAGTAATCCAAGAAAATAAATAGGCCAGCTCAACTTGTACCACCACCTAATATCAATCAATGCGATAACAAACATACAAATCAATCCAACTACAAAACGTATCATTTGCTTAAACGCCCAAGGATTAAACTCTCCACCGGCAGCAGAATACAAGGAAGCAAAACCAATAAAAGCAATCAAGGAAATAACCAGTACAAACCCCCAGTTTAGATGCAATATCTTTTCCCAGATGCTTTGTTCGGATTGAATACGAATAGTGCCAATCATTAAATTTTTTCCCCAACTACAGACTTGGGGGATAACTTTATTTTATATGGATTACGTTTTTGCGCTTCTATAAGCAAATCTCTGGCAATCGGTGCGGCACTTGTAGAACCACCAACACCATGCTCAACAATAACAGACACAACATAACGTGGAGCATTAACCGGTGCATAGCCAACAAAAAGCCCGTGATGCCTTTGCTCCCATGGTAAATCTTCATTTTTAATACCGGCTAACCGTTGTGCTGCTGTAATTTTTCTGACCTGCGCTGTCCCTGTTTTTCCTCCCATTGCCATACTTGAAAGCTCAATTCTTGATTTATAGGCTGTCCCTTTTTCATAGTTAACAACCCTATCCATTCCACTTTTAATTAATGTTAAATGACTCTTATTAATATTCATCCTCGGCCATTTATGCGTAAGTATCCGGCTATCTTTCTCATAACCGGTTATCCATGGACGCACTGCATATCCACCATTAACAAAACGCGCCGTCATTACTGCAAGCTGCATAGGCGTTGCCTGCAATGAACCCTGCCCGATACCGGTAACGATTGTATCTCCCGGTCTCCATATTTCACCATGATAACCCATTTTCCAGTTTTTATCCGGCACTAACCCTGAACGCTCTTCTAATAGTTCAAAGCCAAACTTGCTACCAAACCCAAGCTGTTTAGCTGTTTTAGAAATCTTATCAATTCCAATTTCTGTTGCCAGTTCATAAAAATAAGTGTCACAAGATTGTGTCAAAGCATCCACAATATTAATAGAACCATGCCCGCCTCTTTTCCAACAATGAAAACGATCTTTACCATAATCATAAAATCCGGGGCAAAAAACCTTCCGGTCTTTTGTTATTTTCCCAACTTGCAAACCGGCAAGAGCAGTAACCATTTTAAATGTTGATGCAGGTGGATATTGACCGGCAATAGCCTTATTGGTCAAAGGATGTCCTTTATCTGCCAATAACTCCTCCCATGCCGATGCTGACAATCCATGTATAAATATATTAGGATCAAAGCTTGGATGAGAAGCCATAGCGTAAATTGCCCCTGTATGCGCATCCATAATCACCGCAGAAGCACTAACTTCTTTACATAGCCTTTGTTGTGCAAAACGCTGTAATTCTCCATCAATGGTAAGTGCTATACGTTTACCACTCCTAGCATCCTTTCGTTTTAATTCTCGAATCTCACGACCAATAACATTTACTTCTATCTCGGCTATTCCTGCGATACCACGCAGATCTACATCAAATTTCTTTTCTATACCCGTTTTCCCAAGTTTAAAACCCGGAAGCTTGAGAACAGGATCATCAGTCAAATCTATCTTTGTGGGAAATCCTACATAACCTACAATATGCGCCGTTGAATCATTGTAAGGATAGCTACGGACTTCCCCAATATCTATAAATAATCCGGGCAACTCCGGCAGATGAACCTCAATTTTTGCAACCTCTTCCCATGTCAATTCATCTTTAACCTCGATAGGTACAAATTTAGATACTTTTCCAGCCATTTCCAAAACATGTTCAATACACTCCTCATCAATACTTATATAAGTCTGTAATATTTTCAGAGATGTTTTCAAGTCCTTCACTTGCTCTGGAATTACAAGGACGCGGAAATTTTGATTATTAACAGCCAACGGCACTCCAAAACGATCAACTATATGACCTCTTGAAGGGGCAATTACCTTTATATTAATACGATTTTTATCTGAAAGTGTTTTATAACGTGAACCTTGAGAAATCTGCAACCATGCAAGACGAGATCCTAAAATACATAATGTACCAGCCTGCAACGCACCAATTATAAATGCACGTCTGGAAAAAACTTTAGCGCTCTTGCCTTCATTAATCATACGTAACAAGCCTTAAAATCTAAAATTATTGCTAAAAAAATTGTGACAATATGACAATAAAAACACCAAAAAAACAGGCATAAGAAAAAATCACCCTCCAGATTCTGTCTTATATTTTTGAACAACACCGGTACGTATAATTGAATTTGGAGTTGGCAAAATCTTGTGTGTCAAATGAAGTGTAATACAAATCAATGGAAATAACGCAATACCGAAAAGACTGGATATTAAAAAAGTATCAGGAACAAACCATCTCCAATGAATAAGCGCAAAAATAATCCACTGCACAATAACAGATGCAAAAACAACCATAGCAAACCCTACCCAGATCATTATAAATGACTGCCCCATCAAAAAACGTCTTTGCTTAAAAACAATTCTCTGGGCTAAAACAAAAACAATAGCATTCATACCAATAGGCAAACCGCTGAGAACATCCATAACACATCCGATCAAAAAAACAGCCCATGGAGGTAAAAGTGTTGGACGGTAAATTGTCCAATAATAAATACACATTAAAAATAACGGAGCTTTTATCTCCCCTGTTAATGGAAATGACAAAGAAATAATATTTATAATAAACAAAAAAGCCATCAGAGCATAAACAATGCTCATACTCATTGCACTGCTCGCACGCTCACCAAAAGTTGAAAAAAAAGCCATAACATTGTTACTACACGAAGACTCTGTAGTATGTCGATATCTTTAACCGTCTTAATTTATTGATCCTGATCTCAAATTCTGATCCACAGGACGATCAATTATACGCACATAAAGCAAACGAGTAAAATCTGTGAAAAGCTCTACTTCAGGACTCTCTTTTCCTTCCAGAACAATACGCCCGACAGGCAAACCATACGGGAAAAGCCCTCCATGCCCGGAAGTAATAATTCGATCTCCATGTTGAAGTTTGCTACCTATAGGTAAATGTACGAGCTGTGGCAATGCTCCATTCTGCCCGGCCATTATTGCATGCTGAGTGCTATTTTCCACAAGAACAGGAACTCTGGAGTTAATATCTGTCATCAGCAAAATACGTGATGTATGCTTCCCTGTTTCTATAATTCGACCTATAGCTCCATTACTAGAGACAACTGCCTGTCCTTTTTCCACACCATCACTTTTCCCAGCCTTTACCAACAGGCTCTTTACAAAAGCATAACCCGAATCAGCTAAAATTCGCGCTGTTATATAATTATCCTGTGGCTCTAGTTTTATATTCATAAGCTCATACAAAGACTGATTTTCAGCTTTTAAAATCATAGCGCTTTGATACCAATCCCGCAGATTTGCATTTTCTTTTTGCAAGCGCAGATTTTCCGACTGTAATTCAGCCAATCCGGTAATATTTCTTATGAATACTGTTGTATCCTGCACCGGTTTACTCATTGCTCCCAATATTGGAGCAAAGACATCAGCCACACCGGAACGCAACCCGCTAAAACTTTGATAATAAAAAGTAGAAATAAAAATTGTTATAATAGAAAGAACAATAAGAAAAATAGAAGCACCAACACCGCCGACAACAGATAAAGGCGCTGTACTAACCAAATTTTTTGACCACAAACGGCGTTTCAAATAATCCTCTCAAAATATTTATATGAAATAAAACAAACAAACTCGAGCAGCAACTCAGAACCAGCAAATCATTTTAATCCAAAAATATTGAAAAAACAATGCGCTACCAAGAAAAACCTAATATGTTCCCAAAAGAACATTCCGAAGAGCTTTTCGTTCTTCTAGCGCATGTCCTGTTCCAAGAGCCACACAAGACAACGGATCATCTGCCAGCGTAATTGCAAGGCCGGTTGCATGACGCAAAACAAAATCAATATTTGTCAAAAGAGCCCCTCCTCCGGTAAGAACAATCCCCTTGTCAACAATATCAGCGGCCAACTCCGGTGCTGTATGTTCCAGAGCAACTTTTACTCCTTCAACAATCTGTCCTACAGTCTCTGATAAAGCCTCAGCAATCTGACGTTCTGTAACCACAATTTCTTTCGGAACTCCATTCATCAGATCACGCCCGCGAATCTCCATAGTGCGCCCCTCACCATCACTAGGCGGACACGCTGACCCGATTTCTTTTTTAATCCGTTCTGACGTTGCCTCACCAACCAGCAAATTATGCACACGGCGAATATAAGAAATAATGGCATCATCCATCTTATCTCCACCAACACGCACAGATCTGGCATAAACAATGCCTCCCAGCGAAATCACAGCTACTTCTGTTGTACCTCCGCCAATATCAACAACCATAGAACCGGTAGGCTCAGTCACCGGCAAGCCTGCGCCAATAGCTGCTGCCATAGGCTCTTCAATCAAGTACACCTCACTTGCTCCGGCACTTTCCGCTGATTCCTGAATAGCTCTGCGCTCGACTGCCGTTGAACCGGATGGTACACAAATCACCATTTTAGGAGAGACAAAAGACCGGCGGTTATGAACTTTGCGAATGAAATGCTTTATCATAGCCTCGGTAACTTCAAAATCCGCAATAACACCATCACGCAATGGACGTGTTGCAGTAATACTTCCGGGTGTACGGCCAAGCATTTGTTTGGCCTCATTCCCAACAGCCAGAACATGTTTCTTACCATTAATCGTAGTAATAGCCACAACAGACGGCTCGTTCAGAACAATACCCTGATCCCTTACATAGACCAGCGTATTTGCTGTACCGAGGTCGATGGCCATATCAGCCGACATAAATCCAAAAAGTCTGGAAAACATCTTTTCACTTAACGTATTTCGAGTTTCTATTAAAGAGTTTGAACTTTATAGCAGACAAGCAACATGAATGCATCAAAAGTTTTTAATGACATTCTTGTTTATACAAAACAAAATTTAAAAAAACACCGGAAAAAGTAAAAACACACAGGCAATATCAAGCAATATCAATTACCCTTGACGAGCCTTCATGCGAGGATTTTTCTTATTAATCACGTAAACACGACCCTTACGACGAACAACACGGTTGTCCCGATCTCTTTTCTTTAGCGATTTCAAAGAGTTTACGACCTTCATAGCAACAATCCCAAATTTAAACACATAATATGTGCGCGGAACATAGCGGGTCAAATAGAGACTTGTCAAGCTTTTGCTAAAAAAATTAGTTTATTGATTTCCGATTAAAATATCCGCATCATTAACCAATCGCTAAGAACATCACTTCATAGTGACTATGGCAACTTGCGGTGGTTTATAATAAAGCTAAATGATTATAATGACTATAACAGTATAACTTTTTACCTAGGGCAAAATCTAAGGGCAATGGATACATCTAAAACTTCCAAAAAAAAATTCAAATCCGGCGATACTATTATGCGTCAAGGAGAAGAAGGCAAAAGTGCCTATATCATAGAAAAAGGACGTGTTGAAATATTCGTCTCGAAAAACGGCAGCAAAGAACAATCAGTAGGCACACGCGGGGCGGGCACACTTATCGGGGAAATGGCTATTGTAGATAATGCACCGAGAACAGCAACAATCCGCGCGATTGAGGATTGCAGTCTCCTTGAAATCACACAAGATGATTTTTCACGACGTTTGCAACTTGCTGATCCGGTTTTAAAAATGACAACTCAGATTATTCTCACGCGCTACCGTGATATGCTGGCAAGATCAGAACTGGCCGGTAATAATAAAAACTGGCCTCCTCCGGAAGCTATTGAGCTAAGTTATACAGAACAAACAGATGCCGTTAAAAATATTAAAATCGCAAATGAGTTCAGTTCAGCTCTGAAAAATAATGAAATTTCTCTACACTATCAACCAATTCTAAATCTACAAACGGCTACTATCTCCGGTTTTGAAGCTCTAATGCGCTGGGAACATCCCAAAAAAGGATTTATTTCACCGGGTATATTTATCCCTATTGCAGAAGAAAGCGGGGCTATACTTGATGCCAGTAGATTTGCACTTCAAGAATCCTGTCTTGCTCTTAAACGAATTGAACACCGCGCAGGCTACAAAGACGAGCTATTTATGAGCATTAATTTTTCCAGTGCCGATTTTGCTTCTGAGGATTTTGTCGGTAGTGCTTATAAAACCATTAGCAAAAGCGATGTACGGCCGAAACAAGTTCATATTGAAATCACCGAACGCTTGTTGATGAATCAACCGGATGATGCCAAAGAGACTCTCAAAATGTGTCGCAAAGCCGGTATGAGCATTGCTATTGATGATTTTGGAACTGGATACTCCTCACTAAGCTATTTACATCAATTCCCTATTGATACTATTAAAATTGACCAGCAATTTGTACGAGACATGCATAAAAACGAAAACTCAATGGCTCTTATTAAATCCATTATTTCGCTTGGTAAAAATATGAAAATGAAGATTATTGCTGAAGGCGTAGAAGAAAAAGAAGAAGCAACTACACTCAAAGAACTTGGTTGTGATATGGCACAAGGATATTATTTTGCACGACCGGTTTCTGAAATAGATGTTACTAACCTTCTCAAAAAATGGGAAAAACCAATATTTTAATAATGGGGGCACGGTAAATGGGAACACATTAATTAATATGTCCCCGATTACTTGCTTAATGCCTCGAACGCACCATCCCAATTATCTTCAGGTGGGTTTTCAATCATCTCTTCAGCACGATTAATATATATATCGTATGTAATATCCAAAAAGGATATATCCAAAGCTTTACATTCATTTGCCAACTTTTGTGCTTTCTCAAATTCTTTTCCACGATAAGCATCAATCATTGCATTATGCTTTTTCTTCCATGCCTGAAATTCTTCTGAGCTTCCCATTTCATTATTACCAAGCAAGGCAAATACGCGCACCGATTTATTCTTTCCTTTAACTTTGAGAAGATCCACTTCCAGCGCTGCAAATTCAGGCACTTTCTTAAAAGTTGATTCTCCAATGAGAATATTTACTCCATAAGTCTTTGTCTGCCCCTCAAGACGAGAAGCCAGATTCACATCATCGCCCAACGCAGAATATGCAAATCTCTGCTTCGAGCCCATATTCCCAACTGCACATGGACCGGTATTAATACCTATACCGGCTTGTAAAAACACAGGTTTTTTACCAAGTTTCTCAGCCTTATCCTTTATTACTTCATTAATTGGCTCTAGCGCATCTTGCATCTTAAGGGCTGCAATACAAGCATGTAACTCATGATCTTTCACATCCAGAGGAGCATTCCAAAATGCCATCATCGCATCGCCCATATATTTATCAATTGTACCGCGATTATCCATAACCAAATTAGACATAGGAGTTAGAAAATCATTCATAAGCTGGATCAATTCCTCTGGTGTAAGTCCTTCAGAAATCGTTGTAAAACTGCGAATATCACTAAATAGAACTGTTAAATCCCTAATCTCACCGCCAAGCTTTAATTTATCAGGATCTTTAGTCAGCTCTTCCATAAATTCCAAAGATATATAATGCCCGAATGCATCACTAACCTGACGCTTTTCATATTCTGTTTTTAGAAAACTCATCACTATTGAAATAACAAATGTCAAAATAACCAAAATAGTTGGAGTTACCGGATCAAATAAACCTCCATACTCTGTGAACATATACCATGATCCGGCAAAAGCACTCCCTCCTGCAAAAAAAGTTATAAACACCAGCCACACAGGGTTTACAAAAAAGGACAGCAAAATCAGTAAAATAGAAATTGCAACTGTCCCCCCTATCTCAAGATCATTTGCCGTGTATGGCCTTATTAGAAATTGCTGCTGTAAAATTTGCTCAAAAGCATTCATATGGACACGAACACCGGGGCGCATCCCCATAGGAGTAGCCCGCATATCCATAAGCCCCTCAGCGCTTGACGCTATGAAGATAACTTTCCCTGTTAGATCTTGCATTTTTTCCTGCCCATAATGCCGATCAAGAAACTTATAAGCAGAAATATCCTCACTCTTTTGAAAATTCCTGAAATAAACCCACATTTTCCCCTCTGCATCAGTAGGCACATCATATTGACCAACGGAAATAGTTACAGGTTCTTGAATTTTATAATTATTATAATCTTTTGTAGCAGCAACTTTTAGAAACTCTTTTCCATTTTTCTCATAAAGCCTTAGAACTTCAAGAATCAATGACGGATACAAAGTATGACCATTATGAAATAATAAACCTGTTCTACGAATTACAGCATCATCTTCAGCGGAAGCCATAAAACTACCATTACCTGCGGAGCTTTTTTGCAATTCCGGTAAAAATTGTGATGTAGTTTTAAAATAAAGACTGCCACGTCCCTTTTGCTCCAAAAAGAAATTCTTCACATCTTTTTTAACAAGAATCCTTCTTTTAACCAATGGAGACACCTTATTAGAACCATATGAAAAACCGGCTACAAAATTACCGGCGTTACTAATTGCATTAGCTAAAATAGAATCGTGGCTTGCCTGACCTTCAAGACTCGCACGCGCCGGATGATTTTCTTCCAGCATTAATGCTATATTCTCCGGTGAAGTCCTGTCAGGTTCTGCAAGCACTCCATCAAAAACAATAACTGAAGCACCGCTTGATTTAATGTTAGTAATAATTTCTGCAAGTCGTGTTCTTGGCCATGGCCACTGCCCTACTTTGGAAAGAGAAATATCATCAATATCAACAAAAATGAGTTTACCTGATGACTCGCGAGGATGGAGTTTAATGTAAGTTTCAAAGACAAGATTGCTAATACGATCTTTAATCCCGACAGCTTCACTCACACTAAAAACAAAAAAACTAAGAATGCCAAGCAAGAAAAAAAATCTAATATAAGGATTAATAAAAAAACGTAACATTTATTTTTAATGCTCCGTAAAAGCTCTGTTACGAGCGCGCAACAAAGGCTTTAAGAGATATGCCAGAATAGTACGCTTACCCGTAATCACTTCTATTTCAGCAACCATACCGGGGCTAATAGGCAACGGATTTACTTCATCTCCCATATAATTTTTATTCGTCTGTACCTCTATTTCAAAAAAGGTATTCCCGTCACGATCTGAGCCGGAATTTGCACCAATACGCACTAAAGTTCCATCAAGCGATCCATACTTCTGTGCATCATAAGCGGTGATTTTAACTTTAACAGCCTGACCCGGATGGATAAAAGCAATCTCGCTTGGCGATACTCTAGCTATAATTTTCAGTTCATCATCTAAAGGAACTATTTCAACCAGCTTCATAGCAGGCTCAACAATTCCTCCAATAGTCTTAATTGCAATTTTATTAATAACACCATCTACAGGTGCGCGAATCTCAGTTCTATCCACCCTGTCACCAATTGATTTAAGACTTTCTTCAAGACCTAAAATTTCTGTTTCCACACTATTTAACTCACCTAAAGCCTGTGATCGAAATTTGTCATTTTGTGAATCACGTTCCTTTTGAGCTACTTTCTTCTTAGCAATCAAACCCTTCTTGTTTTCCACCAGTGCATTAATCTGCCCGCTCATATCATTAACTTCACGTTGCAAACGCAATTCCTCAAGCTTTGGCACAGCTCGTTTACGCACCATTTCTTTTGTAATTTCCAGCTCTTCTTTCAACAATTTCCTACTTTGGTAAAAACGGTTAATTTGAGCAGTAACTTCGGAAATCTCTGCTGATGCCTGTCTGATTTTTTCATCCAGAATTCCATAAACACTTTGAAGCTCCTTTTGTCGAGACACATAAAGCGCCAACTCATTATCAGCAATTTGCAAAGCCTTTACTTTAATCTCATCAGGAACGACAAAATTCTCTCCGCTAGCCTCTGCTTCAAAACGCAATTTCTTAACTCTTAATGCCAAAGATTTAGCTTCCGTTCCCCGTTCCTGTGAAGCAAACTGAACATCACTCAAGCGCAATAAAATCTGATCTCTTTTAACCAGATCACCTTCTTTTACTAAAAGATCCTGCAAAATCCCGCCTTCAAGACTCTGAACCACCTGAATTTCCTGAGACGGAACAACCTGCCCCTGACCTCTTGTAATTTCCTCTACTTTGGAAACAGATGCCCATGTAATTCCAAAAACAATCAAAGCAATAATGGAAAACAACATAAATATTACAGATTTAGCCGGACGCATATTCGTAGCTGCCTCAAGTTCTGACATAAAATCCGTATCAATAATATCCGGTTTTAACAAACTCATTTTGAAACCTTAACTTTTCCGCCTTGCAGCTTGGCAATAACCTTATCTCTCTTATCATCCATAACCACTTTTCCCTGATCCATGAGAATCAACCTATCAACCAGTGAGAGCATAGAGGGCTTATGTGTTATCAAAATAAAAGTCTTATTCTTTATTTGCTTCATTGTATAACGCTTGAAAGCCTCTTCAGCTTGCATGTCCATTGAATTTGTAGGCTCATCACAAATCAACACATTAGGTTTAAGTAACATAGCTCTAGCCAATGCTACTGCCTGACGCTGCCCACCGGATAAGTTACCTCCATGTTCACCGACAGGAGCGTCATAGCCCATCGGATGAACAGATACAAATTCATGCACACCGGCAAGTTTTGATACCTCTAAAATTGCTTCCTCTGTAGCATGGGGCACGCTAGCAGTTATATTATCACGAATAGAGCCATTAAATAACACAACATCTTGCGCTATATAGCCAATATTCCTACGTAAATCAGCCGGATCAATTTGCTGATAATCCGTATTATCAACCAAAATAGCACCGTCCTCAGGCTCATAAAGCCCCAGCATCAAGCGAGCAACCGTACTTTTACCGGAACCGATACGGCCTATAATCCCTACCTTTTCTCCAGATTCAATAGAAAATGATACTGTGTCCAGCACTTTACAATTTATTCTTGGGTAAGAAAAACTAACCTTGTCAAAACTGATTTTTCCTTTTAAATCAGGTCTGTGTAAAAACTGTTTATGAGGTGGTCGCTCAACAGGCTGACTCATTATTTTATTCAATGTTTTAAGTGCGCCACCGGCTTGATGATACCGGGTCATAAGATTGGCAATCTGACTAATAGGTGCAATCGCACGCCCTCCCAAGATTACGCAAGCAATCAATCCGCCAACACTTAAATAACCGTCACGCACTAGATACATGCCAATAAGCACAACAATAATTGTAGCTGTCTGTTGAAAGAATCCTGCGATATTAACTCCAAGACCGGAAATAAATCGAGAGCTTTGTCCATAGGCTGCATTCTCTCCAACCATATCTCCATAACGCGCACGAAAACGCCCATCTGCTCCAACGGCCTTAACCGTTTCAAGTCCGTGAATAGTCTCAACTAACAATCCATGCTTTGATTCTGCTGTTTGTGTTGCCTTACGCACCATATTTTTAAGAGAGAACTGTAGAATAAATCCAACCACTACAACGATCAATATCAATGCTGCCAGAAAGAATGCGATTGAACCTCCAATTTTATAAATAATGAATAAAAAGAATACTGAAAAAGGAAGATCAACCAATCCTGTAATTGTAGCTGATGTAAAAAATTCACGTACAGAATCAAAATCACGCAACATATTAGCGAATGAACCGCTAGATGCCGGACGTGCTGAAAGCTTCATATTTAGCACTTGGTCATAAATACGGCGAGAAACAATAACATCTGTTCGCCTTCCTGCCAGATCTATCAAATATCCACGCAAAGTCTTCATGACAAAATCAAAAACAAAAATGACCAAAGCACCAATTCCAAGAGCCCAACCGGTTTCAATGGCATTATTTGGAATCACACGATCGTAAACATTCATGATAAATAACGGGCTGGTCAGTGCAAATAAATTAATAAACACAGCACCAAGCAAAGCCATACCGTAAATACCGCGATTACAATCAACTACTCCCCAAAACCAGTGCCTTCCTACATCTTCCAAATGCACCGTATCAGGATTTGTAAATTCAGCCCGCGGATGTACGAAAATAGCAAAGCCGGTATAATCTTCCTGAAGCTTATCAAATGAAACATCTCTAAGTGACTTTGTTTCCGGAAAATAAATTTTTGCCTTTTTTCCCTTTACAGATAATAAAACGCAAGAGTTACCTTCTCCAATAACAAGCACAGCGGGCAAAACAGCCAATGGAATAGATTTTAAATCCGGACGTTTTACAACCTGAGCTTTAAGACCTAAACGCTGCGCAGCTTCACAGAACAGATTCGGACGCATATTCTTGTCATCATAAGCAAGTCCGGATGTTAATGATTCAGCAGATTTCGCACGGCCAAAATGTTCCGTTAAAAATACGAGACATTCCAAAAGAGGATCAAGCACCTCCACATCAATATCGGAATTAGAAACATCAGAATCAGAAACATCAGAGCCGGACAATGTCTTATTTAATTGTTCAGAGGATGACTTTTCTTGTTCTTCTTTTTCGCTCATTTTACTGAGAACTCAGTTTTGGCGGATCATGTTCCATAATATTATCTGAAAATAAAGACTTACCTTTAAATATTCCACCTTTAAATATTCCACCTTTAAATATTCCAGAATCAGAATCCTCTACTGCAAGATTTGCTTCTGCCAATGTTAATAACAATGAATCCCTAAGCACTCCAAGACTTGCCAACACGGCATATTGCGCGGTCAGTGTTCTATATTCACCGGATATTTTTTCTAGCTGCGTATTAAAAAGCTGATTATCTGCCTGCATAAGTTGAAAAAGATTAATACGCGCACCTTCAAATTGAATTTTATAAGTCTCGAATAATTTAGAATTTAACTCTACACGCTTTCTTTGATGCTTTAACTGGTCTTGCGCCGTTTGCATTTCTGAATAAGCAAGGCGAACACCTTGTTCAATTCGGCGTTTAATCTCATTAACACGGCTAATGGCTTCCTGATGCTCGTATTTTTTCTTGCGAATACGTGCAAGCTGTCCGCCACCTATTTCAAAATTCCAGTTCAACCGAACAACTGCCCTTTTATCAATAGACTCACCACCAAGAATATCAGCTTTATCTGTTTTGGAATAAGAAACCTCTCCATTTACATCAGGTAAAATCTGCGCACGTTCTGCAACAATATCATGCATAGCAGCTTCTGATGAGAATACAGCAGAATGCAAAAGCGGATGTTTTTCCTGAGCAAAAATAATTGCTTCACTTATATTTCGTAGAATAAAATCCAGATCCGGTTCAGGAACGCTCATTTTTCCCTCTGGAAAATGACCTGTAATCTCCACATATTGAGCCTCTGCTGCACTTATCTGCCCTTTATAATCAGTAATAAAACTTTCCAAAATAACTTTTACATCCAGTGCTTGCTGATACTCAGATTCATCAGAAACCCCTTCATCAACAGAGCTTTTAATACGCTCCAAATAATCATTTACTTTCTTTTCCTGCTCCCTAAGCATAGAAAGACCGATATGCGCACGCATCACATCTATGTATGTTTGCGCAGTCTTGAGCGATAACGATTCTTTTATATCCGAGAAATTCATATCCATAGATTGCTGTCTAGCACTTGCCGAACGGATTCGATTCGGTGTTTCCAATCCGTCAAAGAGCATTTGACTTACCGTAAGAGAACCTTCCCACAAATAAGAATATCCATTACCACGTGTGACGCTTAAACCACGGCTTGTACTATTATCACCAAAGAGACGTCCTCCGGTTCCGGAAATCGACACATCAGGGAAGTATCCTGAAAGTTCATTGCGCTTGTCTTCCTCTGATGCATTAAGTCCGGCCTTCGCAGCGTCAATGCTTGGATGGTGAATCAATGCAGATTCAATAGCTCCATTCAAAGTCTCGGCGTTTGAAACAGACACTTGCATAAATGCAAAAACACAACAAACGAACAACACATAACGTAAATTTAAAAAAAGCATGGCTTTCCAATACACTGGACAAAAAATAAAGATACAACCTTTATTGCATTGAATCTAAATAAAATCACCTAATCATTCAAGTCAAAGCTGTAAACAATTCCAATTTGCTAATATTTATAA
The DNA here is from genome assembly GCA_023140215.1 of Alphaproteobacteria bacterium. Lineage (GTDB taxonomy): Bacteria > Pseudomonadota > Alphaproteobacteria > Micavibrionales > Micavibrionaceae > JAJRYK01. Next base: position 10,211 of record JAGLMC010000031.1, on the reverse strand, counting down.
AAAAATTAAATATTTGTAAAAAATTAAATTTTGGGGTTCACAAAAAACAAAAGATGAGTCATTCTCTTTTTGGTTATCTCTAATAATGCCTTATATGGTAATGCCTTATATGGTGCTTTTGAAAAGGGTTTTATACCGTGAGTTTAAATATTGCTGTCCTAAAAGAAACTGCAGAACATGAAAATCGTGTTTCTGCCTCCGTTGAAACTGTCAAAAAGCTTTCGGCTCTTGGTTGTGTTGTTACAATCGAGACGGGTGCCGGTATCAATGCCTCAATCACAGATCAAGCATTTAAAGATGCAGGTGCTAAAATTTCTAAAACAGCGGAAGATACTCTTAAATCTGCTGATATTGTCTTGAAAGTGCAACCTCCTTCAACGTCTGAGCTTCAAGACATTAAAAAAGGTACGCTTCTTATTGGCTTACTTGCTCCGTATTCTAACGAAAAGCTAAATGATTCTCTTGCCAAGGCCGGTATTGATTCTTTTTCAATGGAGATGGTTCCGCGCATTAGCAGGGCTCAATCTATGGACGTGCTATCTTCTCAATCCAATCTGGCGGGATACAAAGCAGTCATTGATGCTGCTTCACAATATACAAGTGCATTTCCAATGATGATGACGGCTGCCGGAACAGTGCCTCCTGCCAAGACTTTTATCATGGGAGCCGGTGTTGCAGGTCTGCAAGCTATTGCAACAGCTCGCCGTCTTGGAGCTATTGTTACTGCAACAGATGTTCGTCCGGCAGCTAAAGAACAAGTCGAATCACTTGGTGCATCTTTTGTTGCAGTTGAAGATGATGAATTTAAAGAAGCCGAAACATCCGGTGGTTATGCTAAAGAAATGTCAAAAGAATATCAAAAAAAGCAGGCAGATCTTGTTGCAAAACATATTGCCAAACAAGACATAGTTATTACAACAGCCCTTATTCCGGGACGGCCTGCTCCAAAACTCATTACGGAAGCTATGGTTAAATCTATGAAGCCCGGCTCTGTTATTGTTGATCTGGCCGTTGAAACCGGCGGTAATTGTGCAGTTTCAAAAGCAGGCGAAGTAGTTAAGGTGCATAATGTAAACATTCTTGGCTACAATAATGTTCCTAGCCGTCTGGCTACTGATGCATCCGCGCTTTATGCGAAAAATCTGCTCAACCTGTTGAACCTTATTATAGACAAAGAAAAAGGTGAACTTAATATTGACTGGAATGACGAGATCATAAAAGGTATAGCTATCACAAAAGATGGTGAGATTATTCACCCTAACTTTACTTCAGAGAGCAAAAAACAAAAAACAAAAACTGCTCCTGCTAAAAAAGCCTCGGAAGAAGAAACCTCGAAAAGTAAAGATGATACTGAAGATAAAACATCTAAAACAAAAGAATCACCTGCTAAAAAAGCAGCATCATAAAAAGCCGCAAATTCATAAAAGGATAAAATAATATGGCTGAGAATAAAATAACGTTAACCGATAGTATAGCAAACTTTGCAAATAACTTGCAGGAACTATCAAAAACGGCTGCGGATTTAGCCGTTGAAAGCAGCCAGTTAACAAGCATGGCTCATGGTCAACCATTTCTAATTACGGGATTGACCGTTTTTGTTCTGGCATGTTTTGTCGGTTATTACGTTATATGGCGGGTAACACCGGCGTTACACTCACCCTTGATGGCACTTTCCAATGCTATTTCATCGGTGATTATTGTGGGAGCTATACTGGCGACGGGAACACATTCAACCTCCGTTTTTTCCAGCGTGCTGGGGTTTTTAGCTGTTATTTTTGCTTCGGTAAATATTTTTGGCGGCTTTATTATTACACAGCGCATGCTGCACATGTTTAAGAAAAAAGGTTAGTAACAAGGCGTTAATAATAACGATTTAATTACACGACTATAAAAATACTCAGGATCAAAATATGACCATCATTTTTTCACTTATTTGTCTTATTTCAGCAATTTTATTTATTCTTGCGTTGCGCGGATTGTCAAATCCCGAAAGCGCACGGCAGGGTCTTACCTTAGGAATGATTGGTATGGCACTGGCAATTATAACAGCATTATTCGACCCTCTGGTTTCTGAATGGCTTTGGATTATTATCGGCGTTGGTATCGGCGGTGCAATCGGAACCTATATTGCCAAAAATACTCAAATGGCCTCCCTGCCCCAACTTGTAGCAGCGTTTAACTCTCTGGTTGGTTTAGCTGCTGTTTGTGTGGCCGGAGCAGCTTTTTATAACCCTGAAGCATATAGCATAGGTGTTCCGGGCAATATTAAACTGATTAGCCTGCTCGAAATGTCCTTATTAGGAGTTACAATCGGAGCAATTACTTTTACCGGATCAGTCATCGCTTGGGGGAAACTACAGGGAATAATCGACGGCAAGCCCGTCATTTTTCAGGGACAGCACAAACTGAACATCCTGCTTGGCATATCTCTAGTGGTTATGGTCATTCTTCTATGTGTAACGGGTAGTGCGTTCTGGTTCTGGAGCGTCGCTATTTTCGCGCTAGTTCTGGGCGTATTGATAATTATTCCAATTGGCGGTGCGGACATGCCGGTGGTTATTTCCATGCTTAACAGTTACTCCGGCTGGGCTGCGGCTGGTATTGGTTTTACGCTTCACAATAACCTTTTAATTATTACCGGCGCTCTTGTTGGTGCTTCAGGTGCTATTCTTTCCTACATTATGTGTAAAGGCATGAACCGGTCGCTCCTTAATGTCATTATAGGTGGTTTTGGTAATGATGATTCAGTATCCGGTGCGCAAGATATGGGTGATCGAAATGCTAAGATCGGGGCTGCGGATGACGCTGCCTACATCATGAAAAATGCATCAAAGGTTATTATTGTTCCCGGATATGGCATGGCTGTTGCGCAGGCTCAGCATGCACTTCGTGAACTGTCTGACGTTCTTAAAAAAGAGGGCGTTGATGTTAAATATGCTATCCATCCTGTTGCAGGGCGTATGCCGGGACATATGAACGTACTTCTTGCCGAGGCAAACGTACCTTATGATGAAGTATTTGAAATGGAAGATATTAACCGTGACTTTGCACAAGCAGATGTTGTCTATGTCATTGGTGCAAATGATATTACAAATCCGTCAGCGAAGAACGATCCATCATCACCGATATATGGAATGCCGATTTTAGATGTCGAAAAAGCACAAACTGTGCTCTTTGTTAAAAGATCACTTGGCTTCGGTTATGCCGGTATTGATAATCCTCTCTTTTTTGAAGATAAAACAATGATGCTTCTTGGTGATGCAAAGAAAATGACTGAAGACATACTAAAAGCATTTGACTAGCTTTATTATTATTTCTTCACCAACTCTAATAAAGAAGTTGGTTATTGATCGTCCAGAGACCTTGAAACCATTCTAAGAAAAGGGCAAACTGCACATAGCCATTGCTTAAAGGAGAAATAAATGGATAAAACAAATACAGATAGGATCCGCCTGAGTGATCGCATTCTATCAGCATTAGAACTTGCTTTAGAGCAAGAAGATCTAAAGGTTGCCGAAGTTTTGACACGCTCAATGGAAGTGACAATGACACGAAATACCGGTGGTAACGAATTTGTTGAACGCCGCGACTATCCTCCTCAAATTGAAAAAGCAATGGATAAGCTCCGTGATTTGCGAGATAAGCAAAATTCTATCTAAATATGAAGTATGGAAAATAAAAAGCTTTACTCCAATATGGAAAGTATGTAGGGTGAAAAAAAATTAAAATTTGGAGCTTTACTTATGTCCGATACGAATACTGTAATTGATGACCTTACCAAAAAAGTTAAAACTGATTTTGGGAAAGTTTCACCTAAGCTAGATGCTGTCCCTCCAGAACTAATGATTAAAATAGCTAAAGCTATAAAAGATACCGAAAAAAATCCCAGTGGACATTCTCCAAATCATTCATAAAGAGCTATCCACTCTTCTTCGCTCAGAACCTCTACTCCGAGGCTCTTTGCCTTTTTTAGCTTAGACCCCGCATCTTGACCGGCAATCACTAAATCTGTTTTCTTTGAAACAGAGCCGGAAACTTTTGCTCCAAGACTTTCAGCTTTAGCCTTAGCTTCCTGTCGCGACATTTTTTCAAGCGTTCCTGTAAATACCAATATTTTCCCGACAATAGAGCTATTTACCATATCCGGTGCTTGATACTCTTTTATTTCAAGCTGATTATCTAACTCCGCCAAAATCTCCAGATTATGATCTTCTGCAAAAAAACCAATAAGATCATCCGCTATTACAGAGCCTATATCTTCGATATTTAAAAGCTCTTCATACGAATCACTATTACAATCCTGCGCTTTAATAATATTTTGTTTTAAAGCATTAAAATTCCCATAAGTCGCAGCCAAACGCTTAGCTGTTGCCTCACCAACCTGCCGTATTCCCAATGCATAAATGAAACGATTCAGTTCAATCTTTCGTTTTTCATTAATAGATTTAAACAAATTAGATTCCGATAAATCTCCCCATCCTTCGCGCTTTCTTATAGGCAGCTCTAATACTTTATTTTTCTCTTCAAGTTTAAAAATATCAGATGGAGATTTAATTAATCCTTCTTCATAGAACTGCTCTATAATTTTACTCCCCAAACCTTCAATATCAAAAGCCAAACGGGAAACAAAATGCTTAAGCCTTTCAACAGCTTGAGCTGGACAAACCAGCCCTCCGGTACAGCGCATTACAACATCATCACCCTCACGGATAGCAAGAGAATCACATGCAGGACAACGTTCAGGAAATATAAATATCTGCTCATTACCATCACGTTTTTCTTTTAAAACCCTAACCACCTGTGGAATAACATCACCGGCTCGCTGAACAACAACCATATCTCCAATGCGAACACCCTTTCGCTCAATCTCGTCTTTGTTATGCAGCGTTGCATTCGAAACAACCACACCGCCAACAGTTATAGGTTCAAGCCGTGCTACCGGAGTTAAAGCCCCTGTTCTGCCAACCTGAATATCAATATCTTTTATTTTTGTAACTGCCTGCTCGGCTGGAAACTTATGAGCCGTAGCCCAACGAGGCGCACGAGATACATATCCAAGACGTGTTTGCAATTTGAGATCATTAACCTTATAGACCACTCCATCTATATCATAACCCAAAGATGAACGTCCTTCTAAAACCTGCTCATAATTTTCCATTATATCCTTTAACGAATCAAAAACCCGAATACCTTTTGTAATTTGAAAACCCAATTTCTTTAAAATCTGAATAGTGTCAAATTGCGTAGTAGAAAATGGTTCATGCTCACCAAGCCCATAAGCATAAAAATGTAGCGGCCTTGCCTTTGTAACAGACACATCGAGCTGACGCACAGATCCGGCTGCTGCATTACGCGGATTAGCAAAAAGTGGTTTACCGGCCTCTTCCTGAGCTTTATTCAAAGCATCAAACTCTGCATGCCCCATATAAATCTCGCCACGCACCTCTAAAATATCGGATATATTTTCAGGCAATTCATGAGGAATATCTTTGATAGTTTTAACATTAAGTGTGATATCTTCCCCTTCTGCTCCATCACCACGAGTCGCCGCCATCACCAGTTTGCGATTCTCATAACGCAATGAACATGATAGCCCGTCAATTTTCGGTTCAGCCAACAGCTCAACAGATTCATTTTTAGACATTCCTAAAAATCGACGAATACGATCTAAAAAATCCTGCACATCATCTTCACTAAATACATTGGAAAGTGAAAGCATAGGAAGTGCATGCCTTACCTTTTTAAATCCTTTTGACGGAACAGCTCCAACGGTTTGTGTCGGACTGTCCGGAGTTATAAACTCTGGATGAGCAAGCTCAATTTTTTCCAATTCCCGACGAAGTTTATCATAACTCGCATCAGAAATTTCCGGTGCATCTTTTGAATAATAAGCTTTATCGTGCTTTAAAATTTCCTGCACCAAATTGCCATAACGAACTTTTGCATCCAGCTCTTTCATATCAAAAAGTGAAGCACTCATGTCACGGTCTCCAGCAATTTACCTGCTGCTGCGCGTGCTTCTTGTGTAACTGTTGCACCAGCCAACATACGCGCTATTTCCTCACGGCGTTCTTTTGTACTCTTAAGATGCACGATATCAGTTTTAATATTTAAGTCGCCGGCTTTACGCACAATATAATGATTTCTAGCTCTGGCAGCCACTTGCGGGGCATGCGTCACAACAAGAGTTTGCTTACCGCTATCTGCAAGACAAGCCAAACGCTCACCGACCGCATCTGCTGTGCTTCCTCCTATTCCAGCATCCACCTCGTCAAAAACAAGAGATCCGGCAGAACCAACCTCAGACATCACTACTTTAAGTGCTAACATAAAACGGGACATTTCCCCACCGGATACAATTTTACTCAAAGAGCCAAGATCATCTCCCGAATTTGTTGCCACAAGAAAACGCACACGATCAATTCCGCCTGCACTCCATTGCGTTTCATTCAGTGATTCTACGCTAGTGACAAAACGTGCTTTGGCTAATTTTAAAGGTGGAAGCTCCTTTCCAACAAGTTCATCAAGCTTTGCTGCTGTTTCTTTACGAATATTTCTTATGCGCATAGCTTCTTCCAGATAAGCTCCGCGAGCTTTTTCAACTTCCCTGATTTTTTGAGCCAGAACCTCATCAATATTCTCAATCATATTGAGCTTTTCTGCCAATATTTCTCTCGTTTTTGACAATTCATCAACGCTGCATTCATGTTTTCGTGCCTGCGCCCTTAGCGCAAATAAACGATCATCAATAGTTTCCAAATTATATTCATTATCTTGCAAATTTGTGGAAACCGATTGAATTAAATCGCTGGCTTCTTCAATCTCACTGCTCGCCCGTTGCAAACAAGATGTAATTTCAACTGCTTGCTCGCCAAGCTTGTCAGAAATTCGATCAATAATTCCCCAAGCTTTTCTAACCGGATCATCATCACCGCTCAGTTCATGATAAGCAAAATTTAGTGCCTCCAATATTTGATCTCTATTCATTAAACTAGCGCGCATGCTTGCCAGCTTTTCCTCTTCTCCAATTTCAGGTAAAAGCAAATCAATATCTTCCAGAGATTGACGTAAATATTCTTCATCCGTTCGTGCTTTATCAACAGTATCTTTTAATATTTCCAGAGCATCTTCTTCGCTCTTCCACTTATTCCATAAATCCCCAGTCTTACTATCAATACCGGCATACTCATCAAGCATTTGCTTATGCGTTGCAGGATTAAGAAGCCCATGAGTTTCAAATTGCCCATGAATTTCTATCAGCATATTACCCACTTGCTTAAGAAGGCCAACACTAACCGGCTGATCATTAATATAAGCTTTAGAGCGGCCATCCGCACTAACAGAACGACGCAGAATAAGCTCCTCATTCTCACTTAAAATACCAGCATTTTCTAAAACACTGAAAGCAATATGATTATTATCAATATTAAATACTGCTGTTACCTGTGCCTTATCGGTATTCTTACGAACAAGCCCGCTTTCCGAACGCGCACCAAGTGCCAGTCCAAGTGAATCGAGCAAAATAGACTTTCCAGCCCCCGTTTCCCCCGTTAATACACACAAACCGGCATAAAACTCAATTACCAAGTGTTCTATAAGTACAACATTTTGAATACTCAGACTGGTTAACATAAACCTGCCTTAATCCGGTTTGAAAATTGAATCTATCGTCCGGTCTACAAATCCACGATCGGCAATAATACGCGCTCTCGCTTCATCATCCAGCAAAGCATAGCTTCGCTCATACCATTTACTTCCCGGATAATTATAACCCAAAACCGAGGCAATGCGCTCTGCCTCTTCCTTTAGGCCAAGAGTTAAATATGCTTCAACCAATCTATGCAGAGCTTCTTCTGTATGTGTTGTGGTTTGATATCCCTTTACAACAACCAAAAAACGATTAATCGCAGCATTTATATGTCCGCGATTTATATAATATCGCCCTATTTCCATTTCCTTGCCTGCCAAATGATCCAAAGTCAGATCACGCTTTAAAGTAGCGTCACGTGTGTATTTGCTACTTGGATATAGGCGAATAAGTGTTTCCAAAGCATTCATTGCTTCTTCGGTCATTAATTGATCCCGACGCACATCTGAAATTTGTTCATAATAACTAAGAGCCTTAAGATAATATGCATAATCAACATCTTCACTTCCGGGATGCAACTCTATAAAACGATCCAGCGCCAACGTCGCCTCATCATAATTATGTGCCAGATAAGAAGAATATGCAGCCATTAACTGAGCTTGCGTTGCCCATTTTGAATAAGGGTGCTGTCGTTCAACTTCCTGAAAATACTTTGTAGCATCAACATAGTTCTTTTTATCCAGAGAATAAGCCGCTTTGTTATAAAGCTCATTAACATCACCATCCTCTTTCAAAGCATCATCACCTGAAGTTGAGCAAGCAGCTAAAAGTAAAATAGCAATGAATGATAAAAAAATTGAACGCGTGCGCATTTGTTTCTCCTATTTATAAGAATCTATCTTATAAAATAAAACCAAACAACTATACTCTTAAATATGAAATTTTATTAAACAGAAACCAAAGATTCTACATTATGAATATCAGTAAAGATTTCTGTGCCTGTTTCACCATTTATTTCACCAAGATCAACAAATTCCCAAGCTTTCTCATCAGAAAATAAAGCACTGAGCAAAGCATTATTTATTGCATGCCCCGGTTTTTCACTATCATAAGCTCCTATAATCTGACCACCGGCAAGATATAAATCACCAACTGCATCAAGTAATTTATGTCGAATAAATTCATTTTTATAACGCAGCCCGTCAGGATTTATAATTGTTTTTAAATCAAGAACAATGGCATTAGCCAAAGATCCCCCAAGCGCAAGCCCTTTAGAGCGCAGATATTCTACCTCATGTAAAAAACCAAATGTTCTGGCATTAGCCAAATCATGCTTAAAATTACCATTTAAAAGCTGTACTTCAAAATGTTGCTTACCAATCTCAGGATGATTAAAATCAATACCACCGCCAAAACTACTAATTTTGGAAGGGCTTAAAGATGCAATCTTATCGTCATGCTTAACTGTTATATCCTTTAGGATTTTAATTACACGACGTGGAATAAATTGCCCGCACGTTCCAGCCTCTTCTATCAATTTAACAAACGGCATAGAGCTACCATCCATTACCGGCACTTCAGAGCCATTAACTTCAATCAAAGCATTATCAATGCCACAACCTCGTAAAGCAGCCATAAGATGTTCAATCGTGCTAACTGTAACTCCAGATTTATTGCCGATAACTGTGCAAAACTGTGTATTTACAACATAGTTCCAAAGCGCAGGAATAACATTATCTCTATCCGTAATATCACTACGCACAAAAATAATTCCATGATCTTCCGGAGCCGGACGGATAATTATCTCTATATCTTTACCAGAATGAAGACCGATATCTGTGGCTTGTATTTGTGTTTTCAAGGTCTGCTGCATAAACATTTCCACGCACTTTATATATAATTTCCTTCTTAAAATATAAAGAAATCCGTAAACAACAACAAATCACTCTTTATTGCGGTTTGTTACAAAGTGAACCTCTGCGGGCTTACGCCCGCCGTGCAGTCGCACGGTACAATTTTGAATAAAATCTATACGATTCTTATTCAAAATCACATTATAAACCGGATTCGTGGTATTTCTAATGAATATATTCCTACACTTTTTTCTAAAAGTCAAGTAAAAAATAAAAAATAATTATTTAATTTGCCTGACGGCGAAGAAATGCCGGAATATCCAGTCCATCATCTGTCTTAACTTTTTTTGCCGGACTATCTATATTCAGGCTACCCTGCGCAGGCATAAGAGGTACGCCTCCTGCCGGTGAGGGAGCAACGCGCTGATGAGAAGTCGGCGCTACATCTTCCTTATGCATATTTTCCAATGTCTGCTGAACCGTTCCGGAAATGCGCTCAAACAAAGAAAGAGAACGCTTCTTCCCTCCAACAGGTAACGCAGGCGGATTCAACTGCAAACCGGAAGATGTTACTGTCTGAGACGTTGCTGAAACAGGATGCGCTAAAGGCGCATGCGCATGTACAGGCGCAGACGGAGCAGAAGGCATACTATGAAATGATGGAGCAGAAACACCTCCACTTACTTGACTTTCAACAGGTTTCGGAGGAATAAAAGAATCCTTGTAACGTGTTCCCCGCAAAGCCGTATTGCCGGTATTACTGGATACTG
>JAGLMC010000030.1 GCA_023140215.1 Alphaproteobacteria bacterium | reverse complement strand
CTGAGACAGGAGAATGACCAACATTAACAGATCTGGATGGTTGAACAAATGTAGATGTTGCAGGCTGAGAAACATAACGTCCCTTTTCCGCATTGCCTTCAGTATTAGGTTTTACACGTCCAATGTTTATCTTGTTTGTAGCGTCTGTTTTAGGAGTACCGCCACTTAAACGCTTTTTTTGCTCTATTTCTTTTTCAATGCCGGTAGCAACAATAGACACACGCATAACACCTTCGAGACTATCATCAAATGTCGCACCAAATATTATATTAGCATTCGGATCAACCTCATCTCGAATACGATTACACGCCTCATCGGCTTCAAACAAAGTCATGTCATAACCGCCGGTTACGTTAATAATAACGCCATGCGCACCCTTCATAGAAATATCATCAAGGAGAGGATTATTAATAGCAGCCTCCGCAGCCTCAACAGCACGTTTCTCGCCCTCAGCCTCACCTGTTCCCATCATCGCTTTACCCATTTCAAGCATAGCTGTGCGGATATCAGCAAAATCCAGATTCACCAAACCAGGACGTACCATCAAATCAGTTACGCCTCTAACACCAGCCTGTAAAACACCATCAGCCATCTGGAAAGCCTCAGCGAATGTTGTTTTTTCATTAGCCACACGAAATAAATTCTGATTTGGAATAACAATTAACGTATCAACAAAATCCTGCATTTCATCAATACCTGCCTCAGCAGATTTCATACGGTGAGACCCTTCAAAGTGAAACGGCTTTGTTATCACACCTACAGTTAAAACTCCGCGTTCACGGCAAGCTTTTGCAATCATAGGCGCAGCACCTGTTCCAGTACCTCCACCCATACCAGCCGTCACAAAGGCCATGTTCGCCCCCTCAAGATACTGCATAACCTCACCAAGAGATTCCTCAGCAGCAGCTTTTCCAACTTCCGGTTTTGAACCTGCACCAAGACCTCCGGTCACATTCTCACCAAGCTGGATTTTATTCTCACAAAGCGAGCTTTCAAGTGCTTGCGCATCCGTATTACAAACAAGAAATTCGCACCCTTCAAGACCGGAAGAAATCATATTATTAACTGCGTTTCCACCAGCTCCCCCAACACCAATTACGGCAATTTTTGGTGAAAGCTTTTGGATTTCTGTTGGTTGCATTTTTATATTGATCATAACTCACGATCTCCCGAAGGTTGTTGGCTTGCAAAGATTAATGAATAACTTCACGGACAGGTTCACGAAAAGAGTGTAGGCAAATTATTCGATGCAGAAAAGTAGAAAAATGAATACATTCACAGGGTTTTTATAGTTTTCACCCCTTTAACAGCAACGCAAACCTATAAATAAAATTAAAAAAACAAGCTAAGTGATTCATTAGACTCACTTTTTAATAACCAACACAATATCCAGTATTGTGGAAAACATTATTAACTAAATATTGTGGATAAATTTTGTATAGAGTCCAAACAGTACCAAATGAAAGATCACCAGTTCTCTTTAAGCCACATTCTTGTACGTTCCAACAGAGTCCCCGGCTCGACTTGAGACATGATTTCTGCCGGCATTTCATCTGTACGTTCAGATGCATATGTCAACAATCCTGCTATTGTTGCAAAAGCAGGACCGGCAACAGCATCGGGCAACCCACTCAAACGTATAGGCCGCCCAAGTCGAACCTGCTTATCCAGCACATGCTGTCCTAAATCACGAAGTCCGGGAATTTGACTGGCACCGCCTGTCAATACAACCCTGCGCCCAATAGCCTGACCAAGCCCGCTATCACCAAAGCGAGCACGCACAAGTTCAAATATCTCTTCAATACGCGGCTGAATAATACCAATCAACAAAGAGCGAGGTATATGATTTGGCTCATGATGCCCTTCTTCACCAAGACGAGGTACATCAATTAATTCACCCTCATCTGAATTAGAACCCATCGCACTCCCGTACAAAGCTTTTAAACGCTCCGCATCAACCAAAGATGTTGTAAGCCCCTTTGCAATATCATTTGTAACATGCTGCCCACCTAGAGGAATTGCATCGCTAAAGATCATATTACCACCAAGAAACACTGCAAAAGATGTAACTCCACCACCCATATCAATAACAGTACACCCTAAATCCATCTCGTCTTCAACCAAAGAGGCCAATCCGGCAGCATATGCCGATGTGCAAAATGCTGTAATATCCAAATGAGATCGCTCAATGGCACTAGACATATTGCGTAACGCACCCATATTACCTGTTACCATATGAATATCGACACTCATATTCTGTCCAAACATACCGCACGGCTCACGAATGCCATCATGTCCATCAATACAATATCCAATTGGAACCGTATGTATTAACTCGTATTCATTACTTAGAACCTTGTCTTGCGCCTTCATCAAGGCACGTCTCACGTCATTATCTGTAATCTCATGACCGGAAATATTAACATCAGCCGTGTGCCCGTGTGACATAGCGTGAAGACCTGGCAAATTTACAACTACTTCTCGCAAAGGATAACCCTTCATAACATTAGCTGCCATATTCTCCGCAGCATGCACCGTGTTACGAATAGCAGCCTCAGCCGCACCTATGTCCGCCATAGTGCCGCCCTTAACACCATCAGAAACATAATTTCCAACACCAAGAACTTCAAATGTTCCTTCATCATCAATAACCTGCGCAATAAAACAGGCAATCTTGCTCGTTCCAACATCAAGCGCTGCTAACAATGATCCCTTTGGTTTATGTTTGTATTTCATAAAGACATATATCTCACTTCTATTTCACTTCAGATACGGCTTCCGGTTTTAAAATAAGCCTTATATTCCTGAATTGCTCCCGGACGGGTACGGACAACTATGCGATCAGGTTCACGCAAATCAATAGCTTTAATGTCCTTATCCAAAACACCCTCTTCTTTTTGTATAGTAGCTAAACGCCGCAAAGCAAAACCTACGTCCTCTTCAGGCAATTTCACAATAATTTTATTATCCAGCGTTAAATTCCAGCGTCTATCCTCAATCCACCGCCCTACCTTAGTGCGGTCATAAAGAAGAGGCTCTGCTGATAAATCCATGAGAAAATCAGATGCATTTTCCGGTGCATTTTCTCCTATAAGAACAATCAGTCCTTTAAACCGCTCTATGTGATCTGTTGAAATTTCTTCGCCTTGCTTATCAATAAGCACAAGTGAATTATTCTTTTGCCAAAATGCAAGAGGCTTTCTCTCATCCAGAGCAATATAGATTGTATCAGGCCAACGACGCTCAATATGCGCTCTACGTACCCATGAAATTCTTTCAACCAACATCTTGGCCTTAACAGGATTAAAAGAAAAAAGAGGATCTCCCTTTTGTATATTTATAATAGCCTTTAGAATTTCTATATCTGTATTAACGCGCCCCTCCACCAGAATATCCTGAACAGAAAATCCCATATCTGCCGTCATAGAAATAGTCTTTTGCTCCAGCCAATCACCGGCTTTTATATAGCTATGTGAAAAATACAACCATGCTCCAATCCAAAGTGTAAAAATCAAAGTACAGCCAATAACTCCAAAACGCTTGATACGAGCATGCCAAATAGAACGCTTACGGCGTTTTACAATATTCTTTCTGCGAGTACCTTTTACAGCCATAATCTATCCTAAACGCCGTCTTAAAAGGCGTGCTTCCGCAGGAACAGGATCTTTAAGCAATTTCCGCTTTTGACGCTCAAAAAGTGCTTCCTCAATCAAACCGGATAAAAAATCACTAAACAATAAAGGCTCTTCTGCTGCTTCCCACAAGAAATACCCAAAAGATCCCGGACATGGATTAACCTCATTTAACCATATATCTCCGGTTTTAAAATCCCCGATATAATCAATACGCGGCGCACCGGAACCGTCAATAGCTTCAAACAGAATTTTTGAGCATGTAATTATCTGTTCCTCCATTGCTTTTTCAAGTTTCGGATTAAGCTCACGCGTTAATGACAGCATACCCTCACTAATAGTTTCAGAATTTTTAGTCCCGGTTTTATTATCTCCTCCAGAGAGATATTTTTGTTTAAAATCAAGCAGCTCATCTACAGCCTTGGGACGCTCAATAGCTGAAGTTTCAACATCACCTGATATTTTTGAAACAGCTACATTATACTCAACAAGATTTTGTACAAACGGCTCGATAATTGCCGAATCATCCATTTCAAAAATAGCCGGAAGGCAAGCACCAAGCTCATCAATATTATCAACCTTTGCCACACCTATAGAACTACCAAGATGTGAAGGTTTTATAATACAAGGAAAATCTATATTGCTATCCCTTAACATTGAAGAAAGCTTATCTTTTGGAATCAGATATCCTTCATCCGGCCTTTTTAATTTTGCATATGGCAAATACGGAATACCAAGTGATCTCAACATATGTTTAGTCACGACCTTATCCATCAAGATAGAAGAAGCCATTGTGCGCATTCCCGTATATGGAATACCGGCCAATTCAAATAGCCCCTGAATATTACCATCCTCACCATAAAGTCCATGAAATACAGGAATCGCCACATCAAACTCCTCAACCTTGAGAGAGCTAAAAAACATGCTCTTCTTGGCCAATAAAGCCCCCTTCTTTCCCACATTATCCTGAAAAGTTACATCAAGCGTAACTTCTGTAACCTTTTTATATGCATTCTTATCTAGCAAATAATTTGCTCTATCTCTTAAAATATCTCCAACAAGCCACTTACCATCTGTTGTGATATAAACAGGAAAAGCCTCATATTTTGTTTGGTCAAGTGCTTGCAATACCTGCAAACCACTGATAACGCTGACATCATGTTCCGGTGAGCGTCCACCAAAAAAGACTGCTATTCGTTTCTTTTCCATATTTTTCTCCATATTTTTTTGGGACATGCTTGTAAGAAACTCTAAAAAAGGACAAAATCCTGATTACTTTGATTTAATCACGAAACGCTTATTCTTTAAAGAGGATTTACCTTTGCAAAGCACAAAAATTAACGATATAGAACTTTTTTTTAAAAGAATGGGAGATTATACAAAAACTACAATCCTCTGGGCGCATGGCTGGGGACAAAGCCACCACGCCTTTTTACCGCTTATAACGTCTCTTGAAAAATACGGCAATCACCTCATTATTGATTTTCCCGGATTTGGAAAATCTCCACCGCCAAAGCAAGACTGGAGTACCGCTGATTACGCCGATCTCATGGCCTCTTTTATTAAACAAAACACAGACATGCCAATTATATGGATTGGGCATTCTTTTGGTTGCAGAGTCGGATTACAGATTGTCTCCCGCCACCCTGAGCTTATTAAAGGTATGATTTTAATTTCCGGAGCCGGTCTTAAACTCCACCGTCCATGGCACAGAAAAATTCTGTATATGAAAGCTCGTATTATTTTATACAAAGCTCTTAGAAAACTTATTCCGTTTGGTCTTAACGAAAATAAACTCAGAAAGAAATTTGGCAGCGCTGATTATATAAATGCAGGTGCAATGCGAAAAATTCTTGTTAAAACTGTCAATGAAGATCTTAGCGAAATCGCAAGCACTGTGACTTGTCCAACTACACTTATATACGGTACAAAGGACACTGAAACACCTATTGAAATTGGCTGGCGTTTGAATAAATTAATTGCCGGATCACGAATGATTCCGCTTGATGGGCTTGATCATTACAGTGTGCTGAGTGGAGGCCGTCATCAAGTTTCCCCTGTCATTAAAAAATTTATTGAGGAAATATCCTGAACCATGCTCGAAATTTATAAAATTGCCTTTGGATATATTATGTATCTTGCCCTTTCATTTGCATATATTGTCTTTTCATTAAAGCGACTCATGACCTATATGCATGTTCTTCAACAAGAAGACTATGAAAGTTCCCGTCTTTTAAAATGGATGCTTAAGAACAATGTTTTTGATAAAAGATTATCATCCACGCTGTTTATTTTAGGTGTGTTCTGGTTTTTTCTTCCAGTTCTTTTTATAAATTTTCTAATAATCTTTTGTTTTGCTATTGTTATCTACAAAGAAAAAGATCCTAGAAAACACTCAAAAAAGAAACTGGTTATAACCTCGCGCACAAAGCGAATATTTCTTTCCAGCTATTTAATTCTTATCATTATTGGCATCCCGCTTCTTTATAACTCCATGCCATGGCTTTGGATTCTTAGTGTTCAAATAATTCCATTTGTACTTATTGTTACCAATATTTTACTTGAACCTCTTGAAAAGATCATACAGAAATCTTATTGGAATAAAGCGCACAATAAAATTCAAGAACTCCAGCCTAAAATAATTGCCATCACCGGCTCTTACGGTAAAACATCTGTTAAACATATATTAGGCCATATTTTAAAAACGCATGCCTCTACACTTATCACCCCCGGAAGTGTTAACACTCCAATGGGAATTACTCGCATAATCCGCGAAGAACTTGATGAAACTCATAAATATTTCATTGTTGAAATGGGAGCTTACGGCTCAGGATCAATCAAGCGTCTGTGTGAATTAACTCCACCGCATATGGGAATTATTACATCAATCGGGCATGCTCATTTTGAACGCTTCAAATCACTTGATACAGTATCGGAAACAAAATTTGAGCTGGCTGAAGCTGTTATCAATAAAGAAAATGGCGGTAAAGTTATTATTCATGAGCGTACATTGCGCTTTGACTATCCGCACAAAATGAAAGCAGAGAATAAAAACAAATTTATTGTTTGCGGAGAGTCCTCTTTGATTGATGCTCAAAAGCAAAAAGAAATTTCTTACATAGAACCGGATGATCTTCATATAAAAGAAATCAAACAAATGCCCGATGGCTTGCATATAGATATATATTGGAAAAATAATTCATACCTTATTGAAGTTCCGCTTTATGGTATTCACCATGGCCACAACACGGTACTTGCATTTGCTACAGCCATGGAGCTTGGCCTTTCCGCAGAAGATATTCAAACCGCTCTGCGCTCTCTACCGCAAATTACGCACCGGCTTGATGTGAAAAAACAACCGGACGGAACAACACTGATTGATGATGCTTTTAACTCCAATCCTATAGGATTCCGCGCTGCTCTTGATCTTCTTTGTGTTCTTTCCAATTCAGGACGAGCAATATTAATAACTCCGGGCATGGTTGAACTTGGCATTACTCATGACCAAACCCACCATGAGCTGGGTATTCGTGCAGGAGAAGTTTGCGATATAGTTATTGTTGTTAATCCGAAAAGAATTAAAAGCTTTATATATGGCTTTAAATCTTCAGGTGAAAACAAAACACTCATAGAGGTTAATAGCTTTACAGAAGCATCACAATGGCTTGGAAAAAACAAAAAAGATGGAGATGTTATATTAATCGAGAATGATCTACCGGATATGTATGAAAGTATTCCAAAGCTTTAACACAGCTTTTCACCAATACGCTTAATTTCCCAATTCAGATTCAAACCAAATTCATCACGAACTCTACGGCGTATTTCATCTCCTAAATTTTCAAGATCAGAAGCCGTTGCGCTTCCTGTATTTATCATAAAATTACAATGTTTTTCGCTCATCTGTGCGCCACCAATTTTCAATCCACGCCCACCTACCTTATCTATAAGCTCCCATGTACGCATGGTTTCCGGCAAGCCTGCACTCTTTAGCTCTTTAGATGTAGAATTGGCAAATGTCGAGCCACCTGTTTTTTCCGATATTGGCTGAGACTGTTGACGTTTCACCTTCATCTCATTAAGACGCGCACGAAGCTTTCCTTTATCCTCGATCTTGCCTTTAAAAACAGCATTAATAAATATATATTCATCCGGTAACTGACAATAACGATAGCTCATTTTCAAATCTTCCGGCTTAAAAGTTTTGACATGCCCTTCCCGACCTACCGCAGATGCTTCAAACAAAACATCTTTAACTTCTGCGCCATATGCTCCGGCATTCATGCATATAGCCCCTCCTATTGTTCCGGGAATACCTGATAAAAATTCCAGTCCGCCTATACCGGATTTAACAGCCGCAGAAGCTAACGAACCATTTAAAGCACCCGCACCTACTGTGATTTTTGTACCATCCACCTTAATATCCGAGAAAGCCTTTCCCAAATGAATAACACAGCCACGAATACCGCCGTCTCGAATAATGCAATTAGCCATAGAACCTAAAACCATTAAAGGCTTGGCTTTTTCATATTGATTAAGAAAACTTAAAAGATCTTCAAGGTCAGCAGGTTTAAAAAGTAAATCTGCATTTCCTCCGCATCGAAACCAGCTATTTTCACCCAATGATGCCTTTTCTATAAGACTGCCACGGATGTTCAATATTTTGGTAACGGAAACATTCATATCTATGACTCTTGATTTTTATCCAGCAAATTATCTAACTGCTCCGGCAAGGCATATGCCCAATTAGTAATATCTCCTGCGCCCATACAAATTACATAATCATTAGGTCGCACATGCTCAGATATTAAAGATGCAAGCTCATCTGGAGAAGATAAGGCCATCACCTCACGATGACCATGCGCACGAATACCCTCAATAAGAGCTTCCTTGTTAACGCCATCAACCGAAGATTCCCCAGCTTCATAAATATCAGCAATAACAAGCTTATCCGCATCATTAAAACATTTACAAAATCCTTCAAATAAATCCTGTAAACGTGAATAACGATGAGGCTGCATAACGGCAATCACGCGCCCTTTCTTTTCTGTTACTGCCGTTCTAGCGGTTCTTAACACTGTTTCAATTTCAACAGGATGATGTGCATAATCATCAATAATCGTAACTCCGTGACTTTCACCTGTTTTAGTAAATCTACGTCTAACACCGGAAAAACTTTCCAGCCCCTTTTTCATTACAGGAACAGACACACCCATTTCCCGTGCAATGGTTAACGCAACCAATGCATTTTGAACATTATGCTCACCAGGCATTGGTAGAAAAATATCACGTACAACAAGCTCTTTATCACCAGTCAACCATTCTGAAAAACTCACATCAAAAAGGCTTCCTCCATTATAAACTCGAATATTTAAGCCTTTTACATCTGCCTGAGGATTAAAACCGTAGGTAATAACACGACGTGAAGAAACACTCGGCACAAGTGCTTGCACTTCCGGATGATCTATACACAGCACTGCATAGCCATAAAAAGGCAGGTTATGAATAAATCTTTGATAAGCTTTGCGAACATTTTTAAAACTTCCGTAATGCTCCATATGTTCTGCGTCCATATTGGTAACAACAGCAACACTAGCCGGCAAAGTGGTGAATGTTCCATCGCTTTCATCAGCTTCAACCACCATCCATTCACTTTGCCCCAATCGTGTGTTAGATCCGTAAGCATTAACAATTCCACCATTAATAACAGTAGGATCGAATCCTGCTACTTCCAACATTTCACCAATCATAGATGTTGTAGTAGTTTTTCCATGTGTACCGCCAACTGCAATAGCCCATTTCAAACGCATAAGCTCAGCAAGCATTTCAGCTCGGCGCACAACTGGAATTTTAGCATCACGAGCAGCCATAAGCTCAACATTATCTTTCTTGATGGCTGAAGAAATCACAACAGCCGCAGGCATATGACCGTCTTTATCCTTAATGTTCTCTGGAGAATGACCGACAAGAACACGTACACCACCGGCAGAAAGGCGTTTTACATTCGACCCTTGTGCTAAATCAGAACCCTGAACCTTATAGCCAAGCGTATTTAACACTTCTGCTATTCCGCTCATACCAATTCCGCCTATCCCTATAAAATGCAAAGTGCCTATGTCTTTTGGTAATCTATTCATATTAATTCCGGTTTAATCCCAGTCATTCCAATCCGAAGCAATAGCAGTAACCAAATTACCCAATTTACGTGTAGCATCCGGCTTACCGCATTGCCTTGCTTTTTCCGCTGCCTTAAATAACAACTCGGGATTTTGCAAAAATAATTCAATTTTTACAAGTAACGCCTCTACAGTAAATCCACTTTCCATCATAACCCAGCCACCTCCTGCATCTGCAAAAGCATCTGCATTCATCTTTTGCTGCTGATCTTTATGATAAGGATATGGTACAAATATGGCAGGCCGTCCTGCGGTTGCTATTTCTGCAACTGTACTTGCTCCCGAACGGGCAATAATTAAATGCGCCTTATCAAGTTCCGTAGCTACATCATCAATGAATGTAGATATGTCTGCCTTAATGCCGCTTTTATCGTAACTATTACGTGTTGCAAGTAAATCCTCTTCTCGACATTGCTGGACAATTCGTAGTCTTGAACGATATTCAGACGGTAATTTAGCCAAAGCATCAGGTATAACGCGACTAAAAACACTTGCGCCTAATGAACCGCCCATAATTAAAATTCTCAGTTCACCATTATCTTTAAGGTTTGGATATGGTTTGCTAAAAAGTTCTGCAATTTCAGGTCGCACAGGATTTCCTGTCATAACCGTACGCACCTTATTAGCTTCTTCCAAACCGCCAACAAGAGGTAATGACAGAGCAATCCTTTCCGCCTTTGATGATAAAAATACATTAGCTCTGCCTAAAACAGCGTTTTGTTCATGAATAATAGTTTTGATTTTCTGACACTGCGCTGCATAAACTCCGGGGAAAGACGGATATCCGCCAAATCCGACAACCACACATGGCTGTTTTGATTTAATAAGAACCATCGCTTGCATAATTCCTAAAGCTAAATTACATACTCCCTTAGTCTTACCAATAAAACCAGTCCCCAAAGTTCCAGCCTTTACCACATGAATTTTCATGCCTTTAAACATTTGCGCATATTTCATACCGCGATGGTCAGTAATAATCTCCACACGATAACCACGTGAAAGTAAATCAATACCAAGAGATTGCGCAGGCATCATATGACCACCGGTTCCACCGGCACTTAACATGATAAGTTTTGAATCTTTACTGCTCATATTCTTTTCGTTTTCTCTTCTTTTGAAAATAAAGAAAGCCCTCCCTTTGATACACCTGAATGTACTTGCCGTCTTGTTAATGCCAACACAGCACCCATTGCATATCCCATAGACAAAAGGGACGATCCTCCATAACTAATAAAAGGTAGAGTCATACCCTTAGCCGGTAAAACATGCAAGCTAGAGCTCATATGAACAAATGCTTGCAAACCAAACATACTGAGCAAACCTCCGGCAGCCAGCAATACAAAAATATCTCCGGAATCCATAAGTCTGTTAAATCCACGCAAGATAATAAACCCGAAAACAAATAAAATCACTATAACAAACCAAAGACCAAATTCTTCACCGGCTACAGAAAAAATAAAATCTGCATGAGCATCCGGTAATTTTAATTTTACCGTACCTTGTCCCGGCCCTGTCCCTAATAATCCTCCATTTTTAAAAGCTTCCAAGGCTCTATCAACTTGAAAAGTATCCCCGCTTGCCGGATTAAAAAAGCGATCAATACGGCTACTCACATGATCGAATGTAAAATAAGCACCAATTATTCCTGCAATACCCGCAAACCCGAAGATTCCTAAAAATCGAAATGGCAATCCGGCCAAAAAAATCTGCACCGCTAAGGAACATGTTATAACAACAGTCATACCAAAATCCGGCTGAAGCAATAATAACGTAATTACCAAGCAATAAAGAGCAGCAGCAATTACATTTCCCGGTGTCCCTTTTCTTGTTTTTTGTAACGCCATTACCCATGCGGCAACAATAAGAAAAGATGGCTTTACAAATTCCCCCGGCTGTAATGAAAAGCCAAATATTCTAATCCAGCGCTGCGCACCCTTTACCTCACTTCCATTAAATAAAACCAATATTAGAGCAATAATTGCTCCTATAAATATCAATGAAGATAAACGCCAAACATACCTACGCTCTAACATAGATACGCCAAACAACAGAACAAGAGCAGGTACAAGAATAAAAATATGATGCTTGAGAAAATAAAAAGATTTCAAATCTAAATGCTCTGCTACGGGAGGACTTGCCGTAGTAACCAGCACAACTCCAAATATAGCCAAAATCAGAAATGCACCAAGCATAGGACGATCAACTGTCCACCACCACTGTCCTAAAAAAGAACGATTTGTTCTTGAAAATATACTCATAACTTATGAAGCCTTTAACTCATTTACAAAAAATGTAAATTGTTCACCGCGTTTTTCAAAGGATTGAAATTGATCGAAACTTGCACAGGCCGGAGACAATAAAACTGTGCCAAAATCATTTTTCTTAGCCATTTCATAAGCTTTGATGGTTGCACTATTAAGATCTCCACAAAGTGTATGTTCCATGCCATTCTGCTCAAGCCACAGGCTAAAAGATTCCATATCCTGCCCTATCAAAAACACATGCCGTATTTTATCTTTAAATTTCTCAATTCCATTTAGACCTCCATCTTTTGCAAGACCTCCTGCAATCAAATATATTTGCTCAAAATTCTTCAAAGCAAAAATGCAGGATTCAGCATTTGTTGCCTTGCTATCATTTATAAAAGTTACCTTCCCGATCTTACAGATAAATTGTTGACGATGCGGCAATGGAATAAAACTAGCGATAGCATTTGTTATTTGCTCATCCGATAATCCGAACTCTTTAACAACTTTTGACACGGCTAAATTTGTATCTTCTTCAATAATAGCAATATCTGCTCCATCAAGCATACACATCTTTGCAGCCTTATAAGCTTCAAAAGAACCATGACGATCTATATGATCCGGCGTAATATTAAGAAGCAAAGCTATATCAGGCCTGAATGTTGGACATAGATCAAGCTGATAAGAAGAAAGCTCCAATACAAGAACACCATCTTCACAAGGTAAATCTATATCAAGAACTGCTTGTCCGATATTCCCTGCGGCAATAGCCTCTATGCCGGATTCATTCAATATATGAGCAATTAGAGCTGTAGCTGTTGATTTTCCATTTGTTCCAGTTACGCCTATTGTTTTTCTACCATGATTACAAATATGAAGAATTTCAATATCACTAATGATTTCAATGCCAGAGGTACGCGCAGCCTTAACCACATCATGAGGCTCTGGAAAATACAAAGGCACACCGGGGCTAAGAATTAATAGTTTACACAATGCAAGATTATCACTGGTCAGCTTCTTAATATCAGCACCCAAAGCAGCAGCTTTTTTTCGCG
>JAGLMC010000003.1 GCA_023140215.1 Alphaproteobacteria bacterium | reverse complement strand
GGCTTGCCCCGTGGAGGTTCACTTAATGAAGGTTAATTACATAAAGCTGTGTACTATGTCAATAAAAAGATATTATGGATAATTATGGCGCATAGGTTACATTAAGGTGAGTTTTTATGATTGATGTGAGGATTTTCTTGTTTTAAGATTAATCGCTGCTTCCAGAAGCTCTTTCGTATAGTCTTTTTTCGGATTTTTGAAAATATCTTTTGCTGCTCCGGACTCAACAATCCGACCGTTTTGCATAACAATCAGTTCATGCGCCATTGCTCGAATTACCCGTAAATCATGGCTGATGAATATATAGGATAATTCATGCTTGTCTTGAAGTTCATGCAAAAGGTCAATGATTTCTGCTTGCACAGATAGATCAAGAGCGCTTGTCGGCTCATCTAGCACAACAAATTTTGGTTTTAAAACTATAGCGCGGGCAATGCATATGCGCTGTCGTTGTCCTCCTGAAAATTCATGCGGATAGCGGTGTCGTGTTTCCGGATCCATATAGACATCTTCAAGAGCTTTAATAACTAATTGCTCACGATCTTCTTTTGATAGTGTTTTACGATGAATGCTCAGTCCTTCGCCGATGATTTGTCCAACGCTCATACGCGGGGAAAGGGAAGCAAACGGGTCTTGAAACACAATTTGCATATCTTTCCGTAAAGGAAGCATGTTCTTGCGGTTGAAGTTGGATATATTCTGTCCATTAAAGGTAATTGTTCCCTCGGAGTCAATAAGTCTCAATAAGCCAAGACCAAGAGTGGTTTTGCCTGATCCGGACTCGCCAACAATTCCGATTGTTTGTCCCTTTCTAGCTACAATGTTTATATTATCGACAGCCTTAATCCATTCCGTTACTTTTCCAAAGAAATTTTTCTTTTTCGGGAAATGTATTTTGATGTTTGTTCCATTAAGGATAATCGGTGCATCCGGTTTTAATTCATTTGCGTTGTCTTTAGGTTGTGCATTCAGTAGATTTTTAGTGTATTTGTGCTTTGGATTGCTAAAAAGTTTCCGGCAGTTTTCTTGTTCAACAATTCTCCCATTCTTCATAACGCACACATGATCTGCCATTTTTTCAACGATTGAAAGATCATGTGTAATCATAAGCAATGCCATATTCAGGCGTTCTTTCAAGCTATGAAGCAGTTCTAGAATTTGCGCTTGGATAGTTACATCTAATGCCGTTGTTGGCTCATCAGCAATTAGCAGCTCCGGATTGTTGGCTAGAGCCATTGCAATCATAACGCGCTGGCGTTGTCCTCCGGAGAGTTCATGCGGATAAGCGTTCATTCTGTCTTTCATGCTTTTAAGTCCGACAAGCTCTATGAGTTCAATAACGCGCTTATATGCATCTTTTTTGCTCATATTTTGATGTAAAAAGAGAACTTCGATGATTTGTTTTTCTATGGTGTGTAGCGGGTTTAGGGCGCTTTGTGGTTCTTGGAAGATCATACCGATTTTTTGTCCACGAATGGATTTCATATAGGTTTCATCCTTGCCTATAAGCTCTTTATTT
The DNA here is from genome assembly GCA_023140215.1 of Alphaproteobacteria bacterium. Classification (GTDB taxonomy): domain Bacteria; phylum Pseudomonadota; class Alphaproteobacteria; order Micavibrionales; family Micavibrionaceae; genus JAJRYK01. The sequence goes on along the minus strand of JAGLMC010000003.1, from coordinate 12,950 downwards.
TCAAAGATTATGGAAGATTTTTCTGTGTGCATTGCTTGTGGATATGGCAAAAGCTGCATAATTGAAAGAGCACTAACAGATTTACCTGAGCCTGACTCACCAACAAGAGCAACAGTTTGACCGCGCTTAATATTAAAGCTCATATTATCAACTGCGCGAAATATACCGTTAGATGTTTTAAAATCAACGCAAAGATTTTTAATTTGAAGAAGTGTTTCAGCCATGCATGTTTTTTACAGCATTTTCCATGGACAGGACAGAGAATATATATTCTGTGATTTTATGGCATGGGAGATGGAAGAGAGTTTTCTATAAGCGGTGCTGCTGCGTCATGTGTATTTTCTGGAATGTTTTCTGGAGCATTGGCGTTGTTCACTTCTTCTTCAACTTCTGAAAATGCTTCAGTTTTCAAAAGTTTTTCTTCAAGTTTTTTTGTAATAGGATCGTAATAAATAAGGCTTTCTTTACTGTTTTGAATTGGATGCAACATCACTGGCTTGATTAGTACATTTACATAATTACCCTCTTCTTCATTCTTACTTTCATTAGCGTGGTGGCCGGAATATGTTGTAATAATACTAATATCTGTTGGATCAATATCAGGATCCGTTATTGCAAATTTTTTTGCGTCTTCCATATTCATATCTAGAACGTAAAATGTATCGAATACATTAAGAACTGTTTTATTTGTAAGCGGTTCTGGATTTTTCATATTGGAGTCTAGAATATAGAGTTGATCGTCTACATTGACAATGCATACGGCATGTTCGATTTCTTCTTCTGTTGGGCATCTATAACCAAAATATCCGCCTAAGAATGTGATGTCTTCAGGTGGAAAACCTGTATATCTCAAGAGTGCTATCTCAAGTGTTGCATGATTATCACAATCACCAGATTTATAATTTTGTAGCACTTCATTGTAATTAGAGGATATGCTTGTTTCGTTTTTAGCTTCTTTATGATTATAATCCATTTCTTTGCTGGCAAAGTTATGTATAATGGCGATTTTATCCAGTGAAGATAAGTCTGGATTATTATTTATTGAGTTAACAAATTTCTGAATGGGTGGGGGAAGATTTTTTAAATCGGGCAGAGGAGCTTGTAAATTTTCTTGATCTTTGTCCATAGAATTTTTGGTATTTTTTTTAATACTAGCAATAAAATCGCCAAAATCATCTATTTTAATATTTGTTTCTTTAAAATAATCTTTCATAGATTGTTCTATAGAAGGGTGTTCCCTTATAAAGTCTTTCCCCCACTTATCTATAGTGGCATCTGCTTCTTTTTCATTCACGCCGTCATAACCGGCAGTTTGGAAAAGTTTTATAATCTTGCTCATGCAAAGATTATGCTGGAAATAGATTAAAATATGCTTAAAATCAGATGATTATCATGGCGATTAAGGGCGGATGCTTAAAACTTTAAAAATCTCGTTGGTGATTTTATGGCATGGGAGATGGAAGAGAGTTTTCTATAGGCGGTGCTGTTGCGTCATGTGTATTTTCTGGAGTATCAGTGTTGTTCACTTCTTCTTCAATTTCTGAAAATGTTTTAGAAAGGTATTTTATAAAAGTATCGTAATAATAAAGGGCTTCCTCACCTTTTTGAATGGGATATAATATCATTGGCTCGATTGATGCAATTTGTGGAACAGTTTTTCCATTATGGTCTTCTTTAGCTGCGTAGCCAACATATGTCATATTTTCAAGCAGAGCTTCGTTTTCCATATTCATGTCCAGAATGTAGAATTGATCGTCTACATTGACAATGCATACGGCATGCCCACCCTTGATCCTTCCATAATCAGCAGCTTCGGCTAAAAATGCAATGTTTTCAGGCTTAAAATCGGTATATCTTAAAAGTGCTATTGCAAATGTCGCGTGATTATCACAATCACCAGATGTATAATTTTGTAGCACTTTATTGTAATTAGAGGACATGCTTGTTTCGTTTTTAGCTTCTTCATAACTATAGCTCATCTTATTTATGACAAATGTATGTATTCGGGCAATTATATCCAGTGAAGATAATTCTGGATTATTATTTATTGAGTTAACAAAATCCTGAATAGGTTGATGAAGCGTTTTTAAATTGGGCAGAGGAGCTTGTAAGTTTTCTTGGTCTGAGCTTGAAGAATCTGTTTCGATATTTTTTTTAAAAGTATCTTTTAAGCTTTGTACTATAGTATCATCGGAATCATCGGAATTATTGCTATCTGGGGTTTTAGAATAATCTTTTAGAGTTTGATTTATAGAAGGGTGATTTTCCATTACCCACTTATATATAATGGCATCTGCTTCTTTTTCATTCACGCCGTTATAACCGGTAGCTTGAAAAAGTTCCTTAATCTCGCTCATGCAAAGATTATGCTGGAAATAGATTAAAATATACTTAAAATCAGATGATTATCGTGGTGATTAAGGGCGGATGCTTAAAACTTTAAAAATCTTGTTTGTGATTTTATTTTCAACAGATTGCATGTCTGTAAGTGCAAGCTCATCAAGCTTGCAGTCTTTATTCTCTGCCATTTTCACGATCATGCCGGTTACATGGTGTGCATCCCTGAAGGGAAGGTCAAGCTCCATCACCAGCCAGTCAGCTAGAGCTGTAGCTGTTGTATAGCCCATCTCGGCGGAAGATTTCATAGCATCAATATTAAAGCTGGCAGTATCAAGCATTCCGTTTATGGCATCAAGGCAAAGGCACAATGTTTCATAAGAGTCAAAAACTGGCTCTTTGTCTTCCTGTAGATCCTTATTATAAGCCAGTGGAAGCCCCTTCATAACTGTCATAAGCTGTATAAGATTACCATTTAGCCGTCCGGTTTTCCCACGAACAAGCTCTGCTGCATCCGGATTTTTCTTTTGTGGCATAATCGAGCTTCCGGTGCTCCATTGATCGCTTAATGTGATGAAGCCAAATTGAGGCGTAGCCCAGAGGATAATTTCTTCAGCCAGCCTTGAAAGATGTAGTCCGGTTTGTGCGCAGGAAAAAAGAAACTCATTGGCAAAATCACGAGCGCTTACCGCATCTATAGTGTTTTCCATCGGCATCTCAAAGCCAAGCTTTTTAGCTGTGAAATTACGGTCAATAGGGTAGGGAGTACCGGCAAGTGCCGCTGCTCCAAGCGGGCATTTATTAAGCCTTTTGGAGCAATCTTCAAGACGTGATTTATCGCGGTTCAGCATATGCCAATATGCATCCATGTGCATGCCAAGCGTGATGGGTTGAGCAGCCTGTAAGTGTGTAAATCCGGGCATGACATTTTTGGCGTGCTTATTACTTAAAGATTTTAGAGTTGACTGGAGGGAGTTAATTTTAGCGATTAAGTTGCCTATAGCATCTCTTGTCCATAGGCGGAAGTCCGTTGCAACTTGATCGTTGCGAGATCGTGCAGTGTGTAGTCGTCCTGCTACATCACCTATAATTTCTTTTAAGCGCGATTCAATATTCATATGAATATCTTCAAGAGCAGTTTTAAATTCAAAGCTGCCGGCATTAATTTCATCGGATATCTGATCCAGACCTTTAAGGATTTTCTGTCCATCTTCTGTTGAGATAATTTTTTGCTTTATTAACATTTCACAATGTGCTTTTGAGCCTTGAATATCTTGTTTCCAAAATCGAACATCCACATCAATGCTGGAATTGATTTGCTCCATAATATCCGCAGGCTTATTACTAAATCTACCGCCCCACATTGTATTTGTGTTTTGTGCCATTTTTTCTTTGTTACACTCGTTGTATATTGATTATTCAGTATTTTTTACCACGCACAATAGTATTGTTTTTTAAACGTATAGCATTGATTTTAATAAAACCATCAGCATCTTTTTGGTCATATCCACCTTCTTCATCCATGGAGGATTGCACAGGGTCATATAGTGCGCAAGGGGATGTGCGTGAAATAGGGTATGCTGAGCCTTTGTATAGCTGAATATTGACTGAACCAGTAATGTTTTCTTGTGCTTTGTCCATAAAATGCATTAATAATTCAAATTCAGGAGAGAACCAAAAGCCGTTATAAATAAGCTCTGCAACTTTAAGCGACATTGTGTCTCTAAGCTTCATTACTTCACGATCCATAGATAACCCTTCCAGATCGCGGTGAGCATTATGCAAGATAGCACCACCCGGAGTTTCATATACACCGCGTGATTTAATACCGACAAAGCGGTTTTCAACCATATCAAGTCGTCCAATACCGTGTTTGCTCCCAAGCTCATTGAGATATTGAAATAGCTCTAATGCACCTTTTTTAACTGTGTTATCACTGAGATTACTCACACGTACAGGAATACCACTTTTGAAATCAATGGTGATAATTTCAGCTTTATCCGGCCATTCCGATGGTGAGGAAGTTCGTGAATAAACTTCTTCTTTGCATGCTGTTGCCGGATCTTCAAGAATGCCTGCTTCGTGACTTATATGTAGCAGATTATCATCTTCTGAATATGGCTTTTTATGTGTAGCAGTTACAGGAATTTCATATTGGTCACAGTAATTGAGCATGTCTGAGCGTCCCTCAAAACGAGTCAGAAAGCTTTCCATTTTCCACGGTGCTAGAACTTTGATATCAGGATTAAGCGCATAATAGGATAGCTCAAAACGTACTTGATCATTACCTTTGCCAGTTGCACCATGAGATACATATTTGGCATTTTCTTTCTTAGCAATTCCAATTTGGCGTTTGGATATTATTGGACGTGCTACAGATGTTCCGAGTAAATAACGTCCCTCATAGACAGCTTGAGATTTAAATGCAGGGAAGATAAAATCTTTAACAAATTCTTCCTTGAGGTCTTCAATATAAACCTTGGAAGCACCAATTTTCAGAGCTTTTTCTTTTGCAGCTTTAAAATCTTCTTTTTGTCCAATATCTGCAATATAAGCAATAACTTCATAGCCTTCCTCGATAAACCATTTTAAAATAACGGAAGTATCAAGTCCGCCTGAATAAGCCAATATGATTTTTTCTTTAGACATTTTCTATATCTTTCTATTTTTGCGCTTGCTTTATTTTATGGTTAAATAAACGGGGACACACTAAACTAATGTGTCTTCAAAGCAAGTGTTTCAAAGATAATTAATTTGAAAATAAGAGCTGTTTAGGTAGAGGCTGTTGGGGCAATGGTAGGTGTAAAATTAGCGGTAGGTGTAATACATGCATAACACAAATGAGAAAGAATATTATTAATTTTAGCTTCTTCAGTAGCAATTCTCATAATATCCGCATTCTTTTTAGGACTAGTAGTATTAGCTTCTTCAGTAGCAATTTCTATAATAGTCTTGGATATAAGTTGAGCGGTTTTATTAAGATTATATTCTTCAGCAATAATTGCGGACGTAGTAGTAGTTTCTATAATATTGGGTAAAATATAAAGATTAGACTTCATATGAGGGGATGCTTTTTTAATAGCATTATCCATAATAAAAGTAATATTAGTAAGATCTTCGTTCATAGCAAGGAATGCGTTTTTAATAGCATTAGCTATATTAGTATAGTCTTCATTAGGAGTTTTCTTACTAGTATCTATATTTTTAATAATACTGACTATGGTTTCAGCAGCGGTTCTATAAGGATCAGGATCAGCGGCATTGTTAACAATGGGAGTTAAAGTAGTTTGAGCGGTAGATGGGACTGTCATTAGATTTGCCTTTATTTTTTAGTATTAGTTATAATATATATTGCTATGTCAAATATGAAATATATTGTCAAGAAATAAACGGTAAGTAGATGGTGGCGCACCAAACTAATGTGTCCTTATTAAAGCAATGCACATCAATTTATATTAAAACGCAAAACGTTCTTGTATGCTTACTCCAGAATTTTCCAGACACCACGCTAGAATAGCCTTTTGCGCATGTAAACGGTTTTCTGCCTCATCGTAAATTACAGAGACAGGGGATTTTGCAACATTTTCGCTTACTTCTTCCCATTCGTGTATTGGAAGACAATGCATAAAAATTGCACTATCTTTAGCCATTCCCATTAATTCTGAATTGATTTGATATGGTTGGAATTTTTTAATGTCATCATTTCCTTTTTTATCATCTTCCTGTCCCATAGATATCCATGTGTCGGTAACAAGCGCATCCGCATTTTTAGCTGCTTTTTTGATATCGGCAGTTACATTAGCTCCAGCAGGAACTTGATCGTGTAAATCTTCAGGAAGAGCAAGAATAAGTTCAAATTCAAATAACGGTGCAGCTTCAATAAAGGTGTTAGAGACATTGTTGCTATCACCGAACCATGCAATTTTTTTACCTTCAATACTTCCAAGTTTTTCTTCAATTGTCATGATATCGGCCATAATCTGGCATGGATGTGATTTGTCTGTCATGCCGTTAATCACAGGGATTTGCGTGTGTTTGGAAAGCTCAATTAATGTCTCATGATCGCTAATACGGATCATGATAGCATCAACGTAGCGTGATAGCACATTAGCGGTGCTTTCAATGCTTTCAGAGCCACCAATTTGCATTTCTCCCATATTCATTACAATTGTATGCCCTCCATTTTGTTTCATCGCTACTTCAAAGCTCATTCGAGTTCTAGTCGAGCGCTTATCGAACATCATGGCTAAAGACAGGCCTTGGAAAATTTGCGGTGGGTTATATTTAAGCTTTTTAAGAGCATGTGCATTTTTCAAGATTCCCCTGAGCTCTTCAGGTTTTATATCACTCAGGTTTAGAAAATGTTTGACATTGTTAGTCATAACTTATTTCTTCTCTTTTAGTGTTTTACCGATAATTTCAATAGCTTCATCTATGTGGCTTTTTGTTACAATAAGCGGTGGAGTTAGGCGTAACGTAAAATCACCGGCTTGTGTGGCCATAAGCCCATTACCTTGAAGTGCGGAAAGCAAAGGTTTAATTTCAATGCTTGTATCAATTCCTATCATAAGTCCCATACTTCTAATATCTGTAATTTTACCAGAGTCTTTTTGTAGTTGTTTAAGACTATTTACAAAATATTTACCTGTTTCCTTAACATTTTCCAAAAAACCATCTTTAAGTAATTCAGAAATAACAGCAGTAGCAACAGCCATTGCCAAAGGATTTCCTCCGTAAGTAGAACCATGAGTTCCCGGTACAAAAGCGTCTCCAATGTGTTTTTTAGTAACCATTGCGCTAACAGGAAACCCGCCAGCTATTCCTTTTGCAAGACAGGCAATATCAGGCTCAGTACCAAAATTTTCATAAGCGTATAAAGTTCCTAAACGTCCCATAGCAGTTTGTACTTCATCAAAAATCAAAATAATATCATTCTCATTACATAAGTTGCGCAGTTCTTTCATAAATTCTGTTTTAGCAATAATAATACCGCTTTCGCATTGAATAGGCTCAATAATAATAGAAGCTGTGTTGTCATTAATAAGAGCTTTAACAGAATCAATATCATTAAAATTAGCAAAATGTATATTGGGAACATATGGTTTGAAAAATGGCTGACTTAGGCTTTTTTCTGTAATGCTGGCAGTGCCATATGTGCGTCCATGAAAGCTGTTGCGGAATGAAATTATTTCATTGCAGTTTTTGCCTTTGTTGTCATATGCCCATTTACGAGAGAGCTTTAGGGATGCTTCAACAGCTTCTGTGCCGCTATTGAAAAAAGATACAAGATCAAAGCATCCATTTTCTATTAGTAGTTTGGAGCAAGCAAGTTTTGGATACGTTGCATAAGATCCTTGACAGGTAATAAGTTTTGCTGCTTGTGAGTTAATAGCCTCAAGCATGGCAGGGTGAGCATGCCCTAAAGATGCAACCGCAATGCCGATAGCAAAATCTAGATATTTTTTTCCATTTGTATCATAGGCATAAACACCTTCTCCGTGATCCATAACAACAGGTTGTGTGGGATAAGTTTTAACAAGAAGTTTTTTTGTTTCTTCAATAAGTTCTTGGTCATTTTGTGTCATTATTATATCCTTTTTTCTAATATTTTGTTGATTTAATATTGCGCGGCAATAGCTTTTTCAGTTTGTACCTCATTGAGATAGGATTGTAGGTTTTCTTCTTTGATAATCATGGTTGCAGGCCCTTCAGAATCATAAATTTCAGTTATAAGGGAATCTTCACGGAAACCATCAAGAAGGTGAATACGGTTAACACCGTTTTCCATAGCATGAAGGCAATTTTCAAGCTTTACTTTCATGCCGCCGGTTACTGTTCCGTTTGCGATTAATTCAGGAATTTCCTTGTCTGTGATAAACGCAGCAATCTTATCATTAACAAGAACACCATCAACATCACTAAGGAAAATAAGTTTTCTGGATTGACAGCCGGCAGCAATGGCTACAGCAACATTATCAGCATTTATATTAACGCCATTTCTATTTGTTACACCTATGCATGGTGTAACAATAAAGTTTACAGTATCAAACATACGTCTGATTTGATCAGAATATATTTCTTTGATTGTTCCGTCATATCCTTCATCTTCCGGGTTTTCTCGTGGACGTATTGAGATATTTGTCCATCCGGCAGGAAGACTGCTAAGGCATAGTCCATGCAGCTTAAGCTCAGCCATTGTTGAGGCAATCCTGTAACTTAAATCAGCTGACATGACATTTTTGACAATTTTAATTTCTTTAGGCCCTGTAATTCGCCGTCCATCAATCTTGCGTGGTTTAATGCCTTGTTTTATAAGAGCATTATCAATAGCTTGCCCCCCCCCATAGATCAGTAGCACTTTCATACCATTTGTTGTTAAATCATGAATATTACGAATGAGTGAAGTACGTGATTTTTTATCTGTAATCATTCGTCCACCGGCCTTAACAATAAACAAGCTTCCTTTATATTTTGCTCTGTAAAATTCTTTAATATTTTTCACGAAATATGTCTCCTAAGGGTAAATTGGGCTTGTGAATGTGAGGGCAGTTGTTTCATCTAATCCGAACATTAAATTCATATTTTGTATTGCTGTTCCAGCAGCTCCTCTGAGCAAATTATCAGTTGCGCCTTGTACAATATAAGAGCCGTTATTTCCATTTTGAAAGCTAAGATCACAGAAATTAGTACTTACAATATTGGTAAGCTCTACTTTGTCACAAATACGGATGAATGGTTGATTATTAAATACAGAGATATTAGCCGGAGCATTGGCTTCTATAAAGGCTGTTGCAAAAATTCCGCGTAAGAAAGGGCCAACAGTCGGAGTGAAGTTGAGCTGTTCTTCTGTTATTTGAGCTGTTCTTGTAATTTCTGATGTATGTCTGTGTTCATTGATGAGGTAACTTCTAACATTGCCGGAAAGAACAGGATGATCAACAGGATCACGCGCAGCGCGTCCTCCACCGGTAGTTCCGGTAAGTAAGGAAATATCAACGCGTTTTATATTGCCGGTAAATGGAAGTAGCATCATTTGAATGAGTAAAGCATTACATCCCGGATTAGCTATAGCATCTGCATTTTTAATTGCTTCACGATTAAGCTCAGGAAGTCCATAGATAAATCTTCCATTGAGCAACTCTGGTTTTTTATGAGGAGTTTTGTAAAATTTCTCATATTCTGCCGCATTATTAAGGCGAAAATCAGCAGACATATCTATGATTTTTGTTTTTCCTAAAAATGTTTCAATTACTTCTTGAGAGGCAACATGTGGAAGACATAGAAAGACAACATCGCTATCATTGGCAACAGTTTCATGATCTGTATTGGTTATATATAATCCATCCATATGTTGTAGTCGTGTAAAGACATTACCTAAAGGCTCGGATTCATATTGTCGGGAAACCAGATATTTAAACTCGATATTTGGGTGAGATAATAAAACACGGAGTAATTCAGAGCCGGTAAATCCTGTAACGCCAATAATAGATACTTTAATTTTTTCATTGTTGTTCATTTTATTTGTCTCTTTAGTTTTGTTAAAAATGCATTAAGCGAGCATGTTACTTAATTGATTTGTTTTATAAAAACCTATCAATACGGTTGATTAGAAATATCTGTAAAAATTGTGCAGAAAGTCGCCCGTAAATTAGGTTAATTTAACGGTGTCGGAGGTCGCAATGTTTGTGCGTCGATTCTTCTCATAAATTGCATAAAACCTGATATGAAATATTTTGTCAATGTAAAATACTTATAAATTTGTTTTTCGTGGATCAAAGGCATCACGGACGGCTTCACCTATAAAGGTCAGAAGTGTTAGCATAATAGCCAGAGACATAAATGCTGAAATACCAATCCATGGTGCTTGTAAATTTGTTTTTCCTTGCCTTAGAACTTCCCCCAACGATGCTGAACCCGGTGGCATGCCAAGTCCTAGAAAATCAAGAGCAGTTAAAGATGTGATAGAGCCTGCTATAATAAACGGTAGAAATGTAATTGTGGCTACCATTGCATTTGGTAGAACATGACGCCACATAATCACGATATTGGAAACGCCAAGTGCATTGGCAGCTCGGACATATTCAAAATTTCGAGCGCGTAGAAATTCAGCTCGAACTACGCCAACGAGGCTTGTCCATGAAAATAGTAGCAATATAAGCAAAAGCGTTATAAATCCCGGTACAAAAATAGCTGAAAAGATAATCAGGATATAAAGGCTAGGCATAGACTCCCATACTTCAATAATTCGCTGCATAACTAAATCTATGCGCCCTCCGTAATAACCTTGAATTGCACCGGCAGTAATTCCTATAATCGAACTTATAATAGTTAGAACCAGCCCGAATACAGCTGAATTACGAAATCCATAAATCACACGAGCCAGTAAATCTCGACCTTGATCGTCAGTTCCTATCCAGTTATCATGGCTTGGAGGAGATGGGGCAGGTTGTGGTAGATCATAATTGATTGTGTCGTAAGAATAGGGAATAGGTGGCCAGATTATCCATCCATTCCCTTTTTTCGGGTTTTTAATTAAATTTTTAACGAACTCATCGCGGTATTGAGCCTCTGTTTCAAAATCTCCACCAAAAGTTGTTTCGCTATATTGTTGAAATACCGGCATATAAAGCTTTCCATCGAATTTCAAAAGCAACGGTTTGTCATTAGCAATAAGAGTTGCAAGCAAAGATAATGTAAAGAGTATTAAAAATAGCCAAAAGCTCCAATAACCACGCTTGTTAGCACGAAATTGAATTAAACGTCGTTGTGTGATTGGAGAAAAATTCATAGTCATATGTTATTGAAAGAAATATTTATTGACAAGCCTTCATGTGCTTGACATAACTACGCAGTATTATGGTTGATGTTAAAAAATAAGGATAGGTTTAATGGCAAGTACAGATGTAAGTGGGGTGAGATATAAATTTGATAGTAACACTAAAGCTGCTTATGAGGCTGTTATTTTTAGTCTGTTCAAAGGTACTAATTATTCCAAAGGTACTAATTATAACGCTGTTTTATTAGCAGTTTATGAAATTATTCAGGATATTAAAAAAGCTAAAGATATTACTGATCGTATTGTTGAGGAAGTTAAGTATTGCGCTGCTTATTATATTGCTAAGGAAGTTGCTGCCAAAGAAGCTGTTGCTAGAGAGGCTGCTAGGGCTGATTATTCTGATAGTGTTGCCGTTAGAGTTGTTAGTAATGATGCTGATGTTATATCAGTTTCTTGTATTTCAGACGTTGCTATAGATTTAGAAGTTGCTACAAATTTTGTTGAGAGTGCGTTTAATATTAATGATTTTGTTGATAAGGAGGTTGGTGCTAGGCAGCAACTCGCTAATTCTGCTATTGTATTGGCTCGTTAACATAATACTTAAAAATAAGGATAAGTTTAATGGCAAGTGGAAAAACCGGAGGAGCTTTTGAGAAAAGTAGTTTAAGTGATATTTTTACTGTTGCTACTATGCATATATCTGTTGATGATATTGTACCAGTTGCTTGTATTTTAGAAGTTGCTACAGATTTTGTTGAGAGTGTGTTTAATATTAAGGCTTTTGTTGGTAGGGAGGCTGCTGCTAGGCAGCAGCTCGCTAATCCCGCCATTGCATTGGTTCGTTAATATAATACTTAAAAATAAGGATAAGTTTAATGGCAAATGGAAAAAATGGAGATGAAATATCACAGATTAATTTAAGTATGATTTGTGCTGATGCTATTGCTATTGCTGAGGCTAGGAGGATTGTTGCTAGGAGTCTTGTTGTTAATGATAATAAAAAATCACCATCACCAGCATAGATGTTATGAAATTAGGGATATATGTAGCTTATATAGGTCGCCGTTTTTTCTTGACAAATGATTTCGCATCAGCTTATTAACATAATACTTAGATAATTGATTAATATTTAAAAGAATAAGGAGAAGTTTAATGATGGAATTAAATGAAAGTCCTGTATATACCTTTTTATATAATGCATATAAAAATTATAATTTCACTAATAGCACTTTCGAAGAGCATGGTTTTGATAAAATGTCCGAAAATTTCTATAAGGAACTGTCTAAAATTATTAAATATGAAGGTGAGTCTAAGGCAATTAAGGACTTACATTGCGGTGTTTGTCATTTTGTTCGTTTGCAACGTTATTGCGTAGATGGGGAAGAAGATATAGATGGGAAATATATAGATGGGCAATTTAAGGCGCTTGCTGAAGGGTTGAAAAAAACCAGAAGATTGAGTGATGAGTTTATGAAGAAATTGTATTCTAGTTTCGGAATTGAAACGGATAGTGGCGTTGCCGAGAAAGTTTCATTTGCTTCTTTATTTAAAAGTCTTAATGATGCGGTTTGTGGTAGTGATAAACCTGTAAAAATTATAAGTAGTAAACCTGTTGAATATAAATCTGTTGAATATAAGAACACTAGTGGTGAATTTTTAAGATCTTTAAGTGCTTATCCTTCTTGCTAAACAGCTCTTGCATCGAAATCAATTCGTGGATCTACCATCATGTAAACTATATCGCGCACAAGAGTCATAACAAGGCCAATTAGCGCGAACATGTATAATGTGCCTAGAACAACCGGATAGTCACGGTTAATGATGCTTTCATAGCCAA
>JAGLMC010000029.1 GCA_023140215.1 Alphaproteobacteria bacterium | reverse complement strand
TTTAAGTGTCCGATTTATACTACACGATTTACAAAAGTTGTTTTATCTAAGAAATTTGAAGAACGGAAAATCAAAGATGCATTTATTGATGTCATTGAACCTTTATCGCATATAGAGATTGGGTCATTTAAGGTTCAATTTGTTCCTGTGGCTCATTCTATTCCTGATACATCTTCACTTATTATTGAAACTGATTATGGGCGCGTTGTTCATAGTGGTGACTGGAATATGGATTCTTCTCCGGTTATTGGTGCAATGACTGAAGCTGCACCATTTAAGGCTGCATCTGAAAAGGGCGTTTTAGCTTATATTGGAGATTCTACAAATGCTGAAGTTTCTGGACATTCTAGATCTGAGAGTGATGTTGAGATTGGGCTAGAGACTGAGTTTAAAAAATGTAATGGAAAGATTGCAATTACAATTTTTTCTTCAAATATAGGCCGGATTATTAGTATTTGCCGTGCTGCTCAAAAATGTGGGCGTGATGTTGGGGTTATTGGGCATTCTCTTCATAAGATGATTGCTTCTGCGCAGGAATGTGGTTTTTTAGATGGAATCCCCGATTTTGTTGATGATGAGGATCTTGCGTATTTACCTGATGAAAAAATGGTTGTTATTCTTACCGGTTCACAAGGTGAATATCGGGCTGCGTTGGCTAGGGTCGCTCGTAGAAATCATCGTAGTCTTTCGCTTAACAAGAATGATACTGTTATTTTTTCTTCTCGTGCTATTCCCGGGAATGATAAAAACATTAATATTGTCAAAAATAATTTAAGTTCTTGCGGAATTAATATTGTTACACAAAGTGATACAGATAGTATAATTCATGTTTCCGGTCATCCATGTCGAGATGATGTTTTGAAGATGATTAACTGGATCAAGCCTGAGATAGTTGTGCCGGTGCATGGTGAACGTATGCAAATAGAAGCGCATGCATTGTTAGCAAAAGAGAGCAAGGTTAAAAACATAATTATTCCAAGTAACGGTTCAGTTATTAAACTTGCACCGGAAAAAGCTGATATTGTTGGTTTTGTTGAAACCGGAGTTCTTGCTGTAGATTTAAAGCGCATTATTAAGATTGATCATCAATCTATTGTTCAGCGTCGTAAATTACAATATTCCGGTGCTGTGCATTTAAGTATTGTTATTGATGAACAAGGAGATGTGGTTGGAGAGCCAAAGATTGATATGATTGGTTTGATTGAGGTTAATAGTGCTGAAATACAAATAGAGGATAATCTTTTTGATGAAGTCCAGATTATTCTTGATGATATGACAAAAGAAGATCGTTTGGATGAGCGTTTTGTATCTGAAAAGTTGCGTATTGCTGTTCGCAGGTTTATTTTTCATGTTTTAGGTGTTAAACCTAAAACAATTATTCATGTGATGCAGGTATAGTTTATTGGAGATGATTGAGGGTCTAAATAGCTAGTGATTATATAAGGAAATATGAATATGAAGTTTTTTATTTTTTTCTTAAGTGTATTTGTTTTTTTTGTAGATTCTTCTGTCTATGCTCAAGAGGTTGTTTTTGAGAGTATTTGTAAAGAATTACCTCAACAGAATTCTGATAATAATGCAGATTATATTCCAGGCGTTGATATAAACGGTAATCCTGTTGAATTTGCAGATATAAACGGAATTCTTAAGAACGCTATATATCCAATTGAAATTCCCATAGAATTAAGGATTTTAAAGCTTCTTGATTTAGAGTTAAGTCCGGTTCTTAAAGATGCAATTGATTTAGATCCAATGGTTGCAATGATTGTGGTTTATGAGGATGGTCGAATAGAATATAACGGTGAGGATATTAGTGATCGTGTTGCTCATCGTTGTTTGGATGCTGAAAAAGGAACTGAAGCGCAAAAAATTGCAAAAGAAGCTAGTGTGATGCATGGACATAATAATAATGATGTTTTAGTCTCTGACTCTGAAAATAGTACTGAAAAAGAAATTGAGGAAGTGCGGGAACAAATTAATGAGTAAAAAAGCTAAAACCGCAATCATACCAACTCGATCAGAAGATTTTTCTGAATGGTATCAACAGGTGATTAAGGCTGCTGATATGGCTGAGAATTCTCCTGTGCGTGGTTGTATGATTATTAAGCCATATGGTTATGCCGTATGGGAAAATATACAACGCATTTTTGATAAGCGTATTAAGGAAGGAGGTGTTCAAAATGCATATTTTCCGCTTCTTATTCCTTTAGAATTTATAAGCCGTGAGGCTGAGCATGTTGATGGTTTTGCCAAGGAATGCGCAGTTGTGACGCATCATCGTCTTGAGAAAGATGTGAATGGTAAGTTACAACTTGCTGAGTCTGCAAAGCTTGAAGAACCTTATGTAATTCGTCCAACATCTGAGACTATTATTGGTGATGCAATGGCGCGGTGGATTCAATCTTACCGTGACTTGCCGATGAAGCTGAATCAGTGGTGCAATGTTATGCGGTGGGAAATGCGTCCCCGAATGTTTTTGCGTAGTTCTGAATTTCTTTGGCAAGAGGGGCATAATGCTTTTGAGACAAAGGACGAGGCGAAAGAAGATGCTTATAAAATGCTTGATGCTTATGCTGATTTTGCGGAAAATTCATTAGCTATTCCTGTAATTAAAGGAGAAAAAACTGATGATGAGCGTTTTCCGGGTGCAGATATAACTTTAACTATTGAAGCTATGATGTTGGATGGAAAAGCTTTACAGGCCGGAACATCTCATTATTTAGGGCAGAATTTTTCTAAATCTTGTGGTATTAAGTTTCAAAGCCGTGAAGGCGGGGAAGATTTTGCTCATACTACAAGTTGGGGCATTTCAACCCGACTTATCGGTGCAATGATTATGACGCATGGTGATGATGATGGAATGATTATGCCTCCACGTGTTGCACCTTATCATGTCGGGATTATTCCAATTATTCGAGATTATGCGGATAGTGATAAAATTTTGAATTATGCGCGTGATCTTATGGATAAGCTTAAGGCGCAGGGTTTGTGTGTAAAGCTTGATGAGAGTGATGTTCGAACCGGTAATAAAATGTGGGGAATGATAAAGCAGGGAGTTCCGATCCGTGTTGAAATTGGTGCGCGTGAGGTTGAAAATGGTACTTTGACACATGTACGGCGTGATTTGGGGCGTGATTCAAAAACTTCTTGTAGCGTTGATGTTTTTGTTAATAGCGTAAATGATATTCTTGATTTAATTCATAATGAGCTTTTTACCAGAGCTTTGAAACTGCGTGATAAAAATATTAAAAATATAGCTGATCTGTCCGAGCTTGAGGCGTTTTTTAAAGACGGTAATATAGGTTTTGCGCGTATGGATGTTAAACTTATTGAGGATGATGATTATAAGCGTATTTGTAAGGATTATTCACTGACATCACGTTGTAAGCCGTTTTGCGATAATGGTGAAAAGGTTCTGGTTGGGAAGGCTTATTAATGTTTTCTCCTTTTGAACGTATGGTAGCATGGAGATATCTTCGTTCTAAAAAAGCTGAAGGTTTTGTCTCTGTTATTGCAGGATTTTCTTTTACAGGCATTATGCTGGGTGTTGCTACCTTGATTATCGTTATGGCGGTGATGAATGGCTTTAGGCAAGAGTTGTTTAGTAGAATTCTCGGGCTTAATGGCCATATGAATGTTTATTCATTGCAAGGGCCTCTTTATGATTATGATTATATCTCTACGCGTATTTCTCCAATTGATGGTATCGGTGAGGTTAGTTCGATTATTGAAGGGCAGGCTTTACTTTCCAAAGGAGGTAATGCCAGTGGGGTTATGATACGCGGATTAGAGTGGAAGGAGTTTGTTAATAGGCCTATTCTTAAAAATTCTATTGTTGATGGTTTGTTGAATAATTTTAGCGGTAATCGCATTGCTATTGGTTCTGTTATAGCTAGTAAAATGAAGCTTGCGCCCGGAGATAAAGTTGTTTTGACATCTCCTCAAGTGAAGTCGACTCCTTTTGGTTCTATGCCTCGTCAGCGTTCTTATACGATTGCTTTTATCTTTGATGTAGATATGTATGAATATAATAGTGGTTTTGTCTTTATGCCATTGGATACTGCACAAATATTTTTTCAGCTTGATGGTGCTGTAACTGGAATAGAGATTTTTCTTGATGATCCGGAAAAGCTGGATGAAATTCGCAATGCTGTTGCTTTGGCAATTGAGGGGCAGGCCGGAGTTTATGATTGGCGTGATACAAACCAGAGTTTCTTTAATGCTCTTCAGGTTGAGCGCAATGTAATGTTTTTAATTTTAACCATGATTATTGTGGTTGCAGCGTTTAACATTATTTCTTCAATGATTATGCTGGTGAAAGATAAAAATCACGATATTGCTATTATGCGTACTATGGGGGCTACTCGCGCTAATATGCTCAGGATATTTATGCTCACAGGAGCTAGTATTGGTATGATAGGTACATTATTTGGAGCAATTTTAGGAATTGCTTTTGCTTTGAATATTGAGACTATTCGTAATTGGCTTGAGGGATTTACCGGTACTGAATTATTTTCGGAAGAAATTTATTTTCTTTCTCAATTACCAGCCGTTATTGAATGGAAGGAAGTAGGCTCTGTTGTTTTAATGGCATTTGTTCTTTCCATTTTGGCAACGCTTTATCCTGCGTGGCGTGCAGCAAGGTTAGATCCGGTAGAGGCATTGAGATATGAGTGATAAAATTCTTGATGTTAACCCTCTTGATTCCAATGTTCTTCTTAAAGTTGTTTCACTTGGAAAGACTTTTATACAAGGTGGTAAAAAACTTACTATTTTCAAAAACCTTGATTTGAAACTGGAAGCTGGTGAACTGGTTGCTCTTGTTGGCCCAAGTGGTTCTGGAAAATCAACTCTTTTGCAGCTTATTGGTTTGCTTGATAAGCCAACGTCCGGCCATATTTATATTAACGGAAAGCCTGCACATAAAATTAGTGATGGAGCGCGAACAAAAATTCGTCGTGATTATATTGGTTTTGTGTATCAGTTTCATCATCTCTTGCCTGAGTTCACGGCTCTTGAGAATGTCTCTATGCCGCAAATTATTGCTGGAATAAATAAGGCTGAAGCTGAAGATAAAGCTGCAAAAATCCTTGGAAATCTTGGTTTGAAAGATCGTTTAAGCCATCGTCCGGGTATGCTTTCCGGTGGAGAACAACAGCGCGTTGCTATTGCGCGTGCTTTGGGTAATAACCCAAAACTTCTTTTTGCTGATGAGCCTACGGGAAATCTTGATTCTGGAACAGCGAGTGAAGTTTTTGAGATTTTGCTGAATCAGGTTCGTGAGCGCGGAATTGGAGCGCTTGTGGCTACGCATAATCTTCAACTTGCAGATCAGATGGATCGTGTTCTTGAATTAAAAGCTGGAAAAATCATTCCTTACTAACTGGCTTTTTCTTTGTAGCTACTGTTAGAATGCTTTTATGACTCAAACTAATTTTATTCATTTGCATGTGCATAGTGCATATTCGCTGGCCGAAGGTGCTATTAAAGTTAAAGATTTAATAAAGCGATGTAGGCAAGGGCGTATGCCTGCGGTTGCTATTACCGATAGTAATAATTTGTTTGGAGCTATGGAGTTTGCGCTTGAAGCAGCAAAAGAAGGTATTCAGCCTATTATTGGCGCACAGGTTTTAGTCGGAGATGATGAGCATCAACTTGTTTTATTGTCTCAAAATGAGACGGGATATCGCAATTTATGTAAATTGATGAGTAATGCTTATCTTGATAATGAATCGCAGGGTAGGGCGACGATTTCTTTTGAGGAGCTAAAAGATAATTCTGTTGGGTTGATTTGTCTGACTGGTGGTTCAAAGGGTAGTATATCTCAGTCTTTGGTTCATGGACAAGTTGAACAGGCAAAGCGCGAGCTTTTATTTTTAAAGGATGTTTTTGGTGATCGTTTGTATGTGGAGCTTCAACGTCATGGCTGGGATGAGGAAAACATAACAGAAGATAGGCTCGTTGATCTGGCTTATAAACATGATATTCCTCTTGTCGCTACGAATGATTGTTATTTTACAGAAGTTGGGACTTATGAGGCTCATGACGCTCTTTTATGTATTGCTGAAGGGCGCTATATTACAGAAGAGAACAGACGCAAAGTTACACCGGAGCATTATTTTAAATCAGAAAAAGAGATGGTTGAGTTGTTTTCTGATTTGCCTGAGGCAATTCAAAATACTGTTGTTATTGCACAGCGTTGTTCTTATTTATTAAAACCTATTGATCCTATATTGCCTGCTTATGACACTGAAGGAGGAAGAAGTGAGTTTGAGGAGCTAAAAGCTCAAGCGGAAGAAGGTTTAAAGTGGCGTTTAGAGCATTTTGTTAAAGATTCAGATCATAAACCTTATTTTGAGCGTTTGGAATTTGAGCTTGGTGTTATTAATGACATGGGTTTTCCGGGTTATTTCTTGATTGTTTCTGATTTTATTAAATGGGCAAAAGATCAAAATATTCCAGTTGGCCCCGGACGTGGTTCTGGAGCAGGATCGGTTGTAGCTTGGGCTTTAAAGATTACTGATCTTGATCCACTGGAGTTTAATCTTCTTTTTGAGCGTTTTTTAAATCCGGAACGTGTGTCTATGCCTGACTTTGATATTGATTTTTGTCAAGATCGCCGTGAAGAGGTTATTCATTATGTGCAGGAAAAATACGGTTATAACCGTGTGGCTCAAATTATTACTTTTGGGAAGTTGCAAGCACGAGCTGTAGTGCGTGATGTAGGGCGAGTTTTGCAAATGGGTTACGGGCAAGTTGATCGTATTGCTAAAATGATTCCTAATAATCCGACTGCGCCTATGACATTACAAGATGCGTTGAATGCGGATGCGGATTTACGTGCTGAGCGGGATAAGGATGATACCAATAAAAAGTTGATTTCTATCGCATTACAACTTGAGGGGCTTTATCGTCACGCTTCAACACATGCTGCCGGTGTGGTGATTGGCGATCGTGATTTGCATGAGCTTGTTCCACTTTATCGAGATCCTAAATCAGATATGCCTGTGACACAATTTAATATGAAATATGTAGAACAGACCGGATTGGTGAAGTTTGATTTTTTGGGCTTGAAGACTATGACGGTTATTCAAAAAACTGTTGAGTTGATTAAAAAATCAAAAAATGAAGATGTTGATATTCTTCAGATTCCTCTTGATGATGAAAAAACTTTTGAGATGCTCAGACGAGGAGAGAATGTTGGTGTGTTTCAGATGGAAAGTGCCGGTATGCGTGATCTCGGTAGGCAAATGAAGGTCAGTAGTTTTGAGCAAATCATTGCGCTTGTGGCTTTGTATCGTCCCGGCCCTATGGAGAATATTCCTAAATATCTGGCTTGTCTGCGCGGTGATGAAGAACGTGATTATATGCATCCAAAATTACAGCCGTACCTAGAAGAAACTTATGGTATTATGATTTATCAGGAACAGGTTATGCAAGCAGCGCAGGTGTTGTCTGGCTATACTCTTGGTGCTGCTGATTTATTGCGTCGGGCTATGGGTAAGAAGATAAAGTCTGAAATGGATGCGCAACGTGAATTATTTGTTAGGGGTGCAAAAGAATATAATGATGTTCCTGAAAAACAGGCGAGTCATATTTTTGATCAGATTGCTAAATTTGCAGGATATGGATTTAATAAAGCGCATTCTGCCGGATATGCGTTAATTGCGTATTGGACTGCATGGCTTAAGGCTAATTATCCAGTTGAATTTATAGCGGCTTCCATGACTCTTGATCTTGGCAATACTGATAAGCTTAGTGTTTTTAAGCAGGATATTGATCGTATGGGAATAGTATTGTATCCACCCGATATTAATAAATCTAATGCTGATTTTGCTGTTGAGGCTAAGGGCGTGCGTTATGCTTTGGCTGCATTGAAAGGCGTTGGAGAGTCGGCTATGAATGCTATTGTTGCCGAGCGTAGTCAAAATGGTGTTTATAAAACATTGGATAGTTTTGCGCAGCGCCTTGATTATAAAAATATGAATAAACGTCAGTTTGAGCAACTTTCTTGCGCCGGTGCTTTTGATGGAATTAATGATAATCGTGCGCAAATGGTTGGTTCATCGGAAATTATTCTTCGCTATGCACAATTTTTGGCTGAGGAAAGGGACTCAGGGCAAGTTAGCTTATTTGGTGAGGATGATGGCGATAATGGGCTTGGTATGCCTGATCTGCCAAAGATTCAAAAATGGAAGTCGCTTGAACAGTTAAGCCATGAATTTGAGGCTGTTGGTTTTTATCTTTCTGCGCATCCTCTTGATAGCCGTGAACAACAATTTGAAAATTTAGGTATTTCTAGCATAGCTAAAGTCGAAAAAGATATGCAAAATATGACTGTTGGACATTTTCAGATGGCTGGTGTGCTTTTGAAAAAACAGGAAAAAATGTCTCAACGTGGTAGTAAATATGCATTTTTACAACTTTCTGATCCAACAGGTATTTATGAGGTTACATTATTTTCTGAGTTATTTGTTTCGTCTCGTGAGTATTTAGAGCCGGGAACTTCATTATTGCTTAATGTTAATGTAGAGCAACGTGAAGATCAGCTTCGTTTTACAACTCAAAAAATTGAACCCCTTGAAGCTGCGCTTGAATGTAAAATTCGTGAGATACAAATTCACATGATTGATAGTAAGCCAGCTCAAAAAATCAAGAGTTTTCTTGAGAGTGAGGGAAAAGGAATAGCGCGTGTTACTATACATATTCAGATTGATGAAAAACGTATTGCTAAAATTGAATTACCGGGGAGATGGTCGTTAGGTGCAAAAGCACGAAATGCTATTCGTGCTGAAGATGGTGTGAAGAAAATATCAGAAGCTTGATTTTTTGATACAAAAGTTTGACACTCGTTTTAGTGTAATTCTATAAATGGTGTAGTTTAGATAGAATTAAAGAAAGAATAGGCATGAGCAAGAAAAATGAAGCGTGGGACGTTTCTGAACATGATTTTCCTAATAGTGGATCGATAAGGGAGAAGCTGGAGTTTTGCATTCGTTATGCTATTTTAGCTCATTCAACTTATAATTCTCAACCTTGGTATTTTGTTGTTGATGATAATATTGTTTCTGTTTATGCAGATTATCGTTATGCTTTGCCTGTTATTGATCCTGATGATAGACAGCTTTTTATGAGTTGTGCTTCTGCGCTTTTTAATCTCCGTTTGGCTATACGTTATTTTGGGCTGGAAGAAAATACACAGCTTATTCCAAATACGAAGGATGAAAATTTAATAGCTAGAGTGCGAGTCTCTAATAAAAAGTATATTCCAAGTGATGAAGAAAAAATTCTTTTTGCTTCTATTACCACGTGTCAACTTAATCGCAGTGCTTTTCATATAAAAAATGTTGAAAAAGATAAAATTGAAGCCCTAAAAAATGCAGCCAGAAAAGAGGGGGCTTGGCTTTATGTTTGTGAAGGTGATGAGCGTGATATTGTTTCTCATTTTATTGCAGAAGCAGATTATATGCAAATTAGTAACAAGTCCTTTCGTCGTGAATTAGCGGCTTGGTTAGATGCTCGTCGTTTTGTAAGTGGTGATGGAGAACCGCATTTTGCTAGCACGGTTAAGGAAAGGATTAATACTATCAAGCCAAAGATTGTTCGACGTTTTGAGGTTGAATCAGGGCAGGTTGTGCATGATGATCAAATAATGAAAGGTTCTCCTGTGCTTGCTATTTTAGGTGGTGAGAAGGGCGGAAATATAAATCGTCTTTATGCAGGACAAGGTTTAATGCGTGTTTTATTGCAGGCAGAAGCAGAGGGTTTAAGTGTTTCAACGCTTAACCAGCCTTGTGAAGTTCCTGATTTGCGGTTGCGTCTTCATGATGAAATTGATCGGATGTATGGTCGTGCGCAGTATATTTTGCGTATTGGTTATGCAGAGCCTGTTGCCATACAGTCACTACGAAGATCTCTGGAAAGTGTTATTGAAACTCCTGAAACACAGCGGGACTTGGCATTAATGACACCCGAGGATAAGCAGAAAAGAAAGTTTTGCTTATGGGAATATATTCGAAATAAATTTTCTTAAGGTAAGTTTTTTGCATAAAAAGCTTGCAAAGCCTAATAAAGCCTAGTAAAAATCGACCAACTTAAATTCACATACGGGGTTTGGGGCTTGCTTTTTGTATAAATAAGTTCCGTCCGGTGTGGGGCATGTGTCTCATCACTTATCCTGTAGAGGTTCAACCGGAAAAGGAGCTATAATATGGCACTTCCTCAATTTACTATGCGTCAGTTATTAGAAGCGGGCGTTCACTTTGGTCATCATACACGCCGTTGGAATCCAAAAATGATGGAATACATTTTTGGTGTTCGCAATGGTGTTCATATTATTGATTTACAGCAAACTGTTCCTATGTTGGAGCAATCTGTTAAATCACTTAGAGACATTGTAGCTGGTGGAGGCCGTATTTTGTTTGTTGGCACAAAACGTCAGGCACAAAGCAAAATTGCTGAGGCAGCTAAGCGATGTGGGCAATATTATGTGAATCATCGTTGGCTCGGTGGAATGATGACAAACTGGAAAACAATTTCCAAATCTATTAATCGTTTGCGTGAGCTTGATAAGTTTCTTTCAGATGATGAAAAGACAGCACTTCGTACTAAAAAAGAATTATTAATGATGACTCGTGAGCGTGATAAGCTTGAGTTGTCTATTGGCGGTATTAAGGAAATGGGTGGGCAGCCTGATGCGCTGTTTGTTATAGATACCGGTAAAGAAGACATTGCGATTGCCGAGGCTAATAAGCTGGGTATTCCTGTTTTTGGTGTAGTTGATACAAATTCAACACCAGACGGTGTAGATTTTATTATTCCGGGTAATGATGATGCTTTGCGTGCGATTGAGCTTTATTGTGATCTTATAGCTGATGCTGTTCTTGACGGTCTTCAGGCTGAATTGGCCGGTTCCGGTAAGGATTTGGGTGAAGCTGAAAAAGTGAAAGTTAATCTTCCTAAAGAAAAGGCTAAAGCTAAAAAAGAGGAAAAACCTTCCAAGGATAAAAAAGTTAAAGAGAAGGTGAAAGTAGAAGATTCTACAGCAGAAAAAGCAAAGTCTGAGATTTCTAATAAAACAATAAAAGAAAATAAAAAAGCAGCTTCTGCATAATTGAAGTGATGTACTATTAAGGAGAAAAATAAAATGGTTGATATTACAGCATCAATGGTTAAAGCACTTCGTGATAAATCCGGCGTTGGAATGATGGATTCCAAGAAAGCACTTGTTGAGAATGAAGGCAATATTGAGCAAGCTATTGATTGGCTTAGAGCTAAAGGTTTGGCAAAGGCTGAAAAGAAATCTACTCGTACGGCTGCTGAAGGTTTAGTTGCTATCGCAATAGAGGGTAATAAAGGCGCTATTGTTGAAATTAATTCGGAAACTGACTTTGTTGCTCGTAATGAAGAATTTCAGACTTTTGTAAAAAAAGTGGCTGAGGTTGCTTTAACGGTAAATAACATTGAAGAGCTTGCCGATAAAAATATTGATGGAGCTAAAAGTGTTCAGGAATCATTGACAGAGCTTATTGTTACTATTGGTGAGAACATGGCTTTGCGTCGTTTTTGTAAACTTGAGGTTAATAAAGGTGTGGTTTCATCATATGTTCATGGTGAATTGAGTGCCGGTCTTGGTAAAATTGGTGTATTGGTTGCTCTTGAATCTGATGCAGATACGGATGTGCTTGAGACTCTTGGTAGTCAGCTTGCTATGCATATTGCAGCGACAAATCCGCAAGCTCTTGATAAGGATAGTGTTGATGCGGATGTGCTTGAGCGTGAACGTGCCGTTCTTAAAGAGCAAGCAATTGCCAGTGGAAAATCTCCAGAAATCGCTGAAAAAATGGTTGATGGCCGTCTCCGTAAATTTTATGAAGAAATTTGTTTGCTTGAACAAACTTTCGTGATTGATGGTGAAACTAAGATTGCTGATGTTATTGCTAATGCTGCCAAAAGTTCAGGTGCAGATATCAAGCTGGTTGATTATGCCCATATTAAGCTTGGTGAAGGCATTGAAAAAGAAGAAGAAGATTTTGCATCGGAAGTTGCAAAAGTTGCAAATGGTTAAAATATAAAATTCATGAAATAAAGTAGTGCTTTATTCACGTTTTTTTTAAAATATTAATAAGCCTTTTTCTTTAGGCTTGCTTCATCTCTCGGCTGCAATTACATTAAGTTGGTTTTACCTTGATAATATAAGGTTGTAATATGACTATAGAAAAAGTACAAGCCGTTGATACTCCTATCAAGTATAAGCGTATAATGCTCAAAATGTCAGGTGAAGTCCTGATGGGAAATAAAGAATTTGGTCTTGATTCTGATACTGTTAAACGAGTAGCTGTTGACATTAAAGAGGCTGTAGATCTCGGTGTTGAGGTTTGTGTTGTTGTAGGTGCAGGGAATATATTTCGTGGTGTTTCAGGTGCTTCTGAGGGGATGGATCGAACAACTGCTGATTATATGGGTATGCTTGGAATTGTTATTAATGCTTTGGGACTTCAAAACGCTTTAGAACATATTGGTATTGATACTCGTGTGCAGTCAGCTATTAATATGGATTCAGTGTGTGAACCGTATATTCGCCGTCGAGCTATACGCCATCTTTCTAAGGGTCGCGTAGTTATTTTCGCGGCAGGAACTGGTAATCCTTATTTCACCACAGATACGGCAGGTGCTTTGCGTGCATCTGAAATGGATTGTGATGCTATATTTAAGGGCACAAAAGTTGACGGTGTTTATTCGGCAGATCCTATGAAAGATCCCGATGCTAAGCATTTTGAGCGTATTAGTTATATTGATGTTTTAGTTAAAGATTTAAAAGTAATGGATGCAACGGCTATTTCTTTAGCGCGTGAGAATAATATTCCTATTATTGTTTTTTCTGTTAAAGAAAAAGGTAGTTTTGCTAGAGTAGTTAAGTCTGAAGGTAAATTTACAATCGTAACAAATTAAAAAAGGAATAAGATTATGTCAGGTTATGATAAAGCAGATTTAAAGCGTCGTATGGATGGTGCTGTTGATGTTTTGAAAACAGAGTTTTCAGGGCTTCGTACTGGCCGTGCTTCTGCAAATTTACTTGATTGTGTACAGGTCGATGTATATGGAAGTAAAATGCCGATCAATCAGGTGGGAACTGTTTCTGTTCCTGAATCACGGTTACTTGTAGTACAGGTTTGGGATGCTTCTAATACAAAGGCTGTTGAAAAAGGTATAATGGATGCCGGACTTGGATTAAATCCACAGCCGGAGGGAACTGTTATTCGTATTCCTATTCCTGATTTGAATGAAGAGCGTAGACAAGAGCTAACAAAGGTTGCCGGTAAATATGCGGAATCTGCGCGTGTTGCTGTTCGAAATGTTCGCCGTGATGGTATGGATTCTATTAAAAAGGATGATGAGTCTGAGGACGAACAAAAAAGGCTGTCTGTTGATGTTCAAAAACTTACCGATGATATTGTTCAAAAAATTGATAAAATGCTTTCCGATAAAGAAAAAGATATTATGACTGTTTAATCTATATAGCTTTATAGGGAAGTTTTAATGAGAAAATCTAGTAACATAACTATGCCGTCATCTGATTTTCAAATTCCGAAGCATGTTGCTATTATCATGGATGGTAATGGTCGTTGGGCTACGCGCCGTGCGTTGCCAAGAGCCGCAGGGCATAAACAGGGCGCGGAAACTTCTCGTAGAATTGTGAAAGATGCGGCGGAACTTGGTATTGAATATTTGACGCTATTTGGTTTTTCTTCGGAAAACTGGCACAGGCCTGAAGCAGAAATTCAGGAGCTTATGAAACTTCTTCGTTTTTATTTACGCTCGGAAACGGCTGAGTTGCATAAAAATGGAGCATGTTTAAAAGTTATTGGTCAACGTGAAGGACTGGATGATGATATTGTACAGCTTATTGAAAACGCTGAACATCTTACAAAAGATAATGATAAAATTACGCTTGTTATTGCTCTGAATTATGGTGGTCGTCAAGATATTGTACAAGCTGCGCTCAAGTTTTCTAAGGTTTGTAATAAGCAGGATGTTTGCGTTGATTTAAAAGATATGGAGTCTCTTTTCTCTGGATTTCTTATGACGGCGGGGATACCTGATCCAGATCTTTTAATACGTACAAGCGGTGAGCAGCGCATTAGTAACTTTTTACTTTGGCAGTGTGCTTATGCTGAATTAATTTTTACTAAGACTCTTTGGCCTGATTTTTCTAGAGAGGATCTTGAAAAGGCGTTGTTGGAGTATGCAGGTCGGGATCGTCGCTTTGGTGCTCTTAAAGCGTTATAATATTTTTTGGCATGGAGGCTGTTCTTGGAATTTGTAAAATTTTCTTCTATACAAAAGCGTGTTTTCTCGGCATTTGTTATGATTCCGGTTGTTCTTTTTGCTATTTATAGTGGTGGTTGGCTTTTTACCGGATTGCTCATTGTATGTGCTTTTATTACTTTGTATGAGTTAGTTAGGCTTTCTCTTAGGGTTCGTAGAAGCTATTTTTATATAGTTCTTGGATTAATATATATTTTACTTGCTATGTTGAGTTGTTATCAAATCAGAATAGAATATGGTGTAAGTCTTTCTTTTCTTTTTGTTTTTATGGTGTGGATTAGTGATAGCGGTGCTTATTTTGTAGGTAAGACTTTTGGCGGGTCAAAGTTGGCTAAAACTATTAGTCCAAATAAAACATGGTCTGGCTATGCTGGTGCTTTGTTTTTTCCTGCTGTGTTTGTATGTGTTTATCTCCTTTTTCTTAATGGGTTTGGTGATTTTAGTTTTTATTTCTTGATGCGGGCTTTTATATTAGGTGTTTTGATTGGAATTTCCGGACAGGCTGGAGATCTTCTTGTGTCATGGTTTAAGCGTTTTGTTAACGTTAAGGATACGGGTGATATTATTCCCGGACATGGAGGTATCCTTGATCGTATTGATTCTATGATGTTATGCGCGCCTGTGTTTTTATTTGCTATAGGTTTTTTAGTTGGAGATCAATAGTGCCAAAAACAATAAATATTCTTGGTGTTACAGGCTCTATAGGACAAAGTGCTGTCGATGTTATTGAGGCAAATCCGGAGAGATTTTCTGTTAATCTTGTTACTGCTCACACAAATGAAAAACAACTTAATAAAATTGCCAAGCGTATTAATGCTAAGAAGACTGTTTTAACTGGTAGAGATAATTTGTCTGAAGCTTTACAGGAATCTGTTGATATAACGCTTTGTGCTATTGCCGGGATGGCTGGTTTATCTTCGATGATGCTTGCGATTAAACACAGCAAAGCGGTTGCTATTGCGAATAAAGAACCTTTGGTTGCTGCCGGTGAGCAGGTTATTAGGGCGGCTAATAAATATGGAACAAAGCTTTTGCCTGTTGATAGTGAGCATAATGCAATTTTTCAAGTCTTTGATTGCGATCGTCGCGCAGAAATTAATAAAATTATTTTAACAGCATCTGGTGGCCCTTTTAGAAAGTGGTCTCTTGAACAAATGGAAAAAGCTACTATCGAGCAAGCTTTAGCGCATCCAAATTGGTCAATGGGAGCAAAAATAAGCGTTGATAGTGCTACGATGATGAATAAAGCTCTTGAGATTATTGAGGCTCATTATTTGTTTAATATTCCAGCAAATCAGATAGAGGTTCTTGTTCATCCTCAATCTATTATTCATTCAATGGTTGAATATATTGATGGATCTGTATTGGCTCAAATGGGGGCAAGTGATATGCGTACTCCGATATCTAATGTTTTGGATTGGCCGGATCGTTTATCAACTCCCGGGTATAAGCTTGATTTTAAGACTGTTAATGATTTAAGCTTCGAGCAGGCAGACAATATTCGTTTTCCAGCATTAGGAATGGCTTATGAGTGCCTTGAAAAAGGACAGAGTGCTTGCGTTGCCTTTAATGCGGCTAATGAGATTGCTGTGGATTCTTTTTTAGAGGGTTGTATTGGTTTTCTTGATATTATGGATTGTGTAGGCCATATACTTAAAAATATTAATATTATATCTCTTAATAACATTGATGATATTTATGAATATGATAATAATATTCGGGCAGAATCCAGAGTTTATATTAATGAGATAACAAATAGGGTAGTATTGGTATCATGAATTTTTTTGAAGTTGTTCAAACTCTCGGCAGTAATTTGTGGCTTTATGGTGGTACGTTTATACTTATTCTCGGTATTCTCGTTTTCATACATGAGTGGGGACATTATATTGTTGCTCGTATGTGTGGAGTACAGGTTGAGGCTTTTTCTATAGGTTTTGGTAAAGAAATCTTTGCTTTTGTTGATAAGAATAATACTCGATGGAAAATTGCACTTATACCCTTAGGTGGTTATGTAAAGCTCTTTGGTGATGTTGATCCGGCTACAGTTGATGTCAAAGATGGAGAAAAACCTGATATTCTGACAGAGGCTGAAAGAGAAGGTGCGTTTTTTACAAAGAGTGTATGGAAACGCGGGGCTATTGTTCTTGCAGGGCCTATGATTAATTATCTTTTTGCTATCCTTATACTGACTTGTCTTTTTACTTTTAATGGACGGCCTGTAACTCCGCCGTTGGCGGCTGCTATAATCGGTGGTTCAAGTGCTGAAAAATATGGTTTTCAGCCACATGATGAAGTGGTTAATATTGATGGTAAAGATATAGGGAGTTTTGAAGATATCCGCCGTGAGATGATGTTGGCTTTGGATGAAGAACGGCATTTTGTTATTAAGCGCGGTGATAAAATTGTTGATATTTTTGCCAAACCAGAAAGAATAGAAAGTAAAGATCGTTTTGGTTTTGTGCATAGTCATGGTCTTTTGGGATTGATTAGTCCGCGTCATGCTATTGATATTAAGAGCATTATAAAAATTAATGATACTGAATATGGAGCTGATGATTTTGAGCGTGTTCATGAGGACATAACAAATCGTTTTGGTGAAACTTTTACAATAGAAGTTTCAAAAGGTGAGGATTCAAGTGATATTTTGCTTATCCATCCGTTGAAAGAATTTAATGAGACTTTTAATAATTATGAGGATTCTGATAAAGAGCTTTTGTTTATTTCAAATATAGAAGGTGATGCGTTTATAAAATATGCGCCACATATTGCTGTTCTTAAAGCTGTAAATGAGAGTTGGGATATTAGTTGTGGAACTCTCGAAGCTTTGGGGCAAATGATTGCTGGAACTCGTAGTGTAACAGAGCTTGGTGGTATTATTCGTATTGGCGCATTAGCTGGTGATATGGCAAGGCAAGGTTTTATTGCTTTGGTTTTGTTTGCTGCTCTTTTGTCTATTAATCTTGGGTTAATTAATTTATTTCCTATTCCGATGCTTGATGGCGGGCATTTGCTTTTTTATATTTTTGAGATTATTCTTGGCCGTCCTGTTTCAGATCAAATTCAGGAATATGCTTTTAGAGCAGGGCTTGTGTTTTTGGTTGGTATAATGGCTTTTACAAATTTAAATGATATTATGCAACTGCTCCTTTGAGTTTCTATCTTAGTCTTTTAAATAGCTTTAGTGCATTTTAAGGTATTTTCTATATTGCTCTTTGCTTCATTTAGGGCTAGATTTTTTGTTTAAAATCGGGATAATGACTTCCGCAAATGACTTTTTCCAGTTTGTTTTTTATTTTTCTCTGGAATAGATAGTTTCATTTTGTAATAAAAATTATAACAAAGAAATTCTGTATAGTTAGGATAATAGAGATGCAAATAGCAAGCTCAAAAATTAGAATTTTATTTACTGTGATGATGTTGTTTATGGGGAGTTCTGTCGCGTCCGCACAGCAACTTATCAGGCAAATTAGTATTGAAGGAGCGGAAAGAGTTGAAGCGGCTACTGTCGTTTCTTATCTGGATTTGCGTATTGGTGATTTAATGACGCAAGCTTCATTTGACAGAGCATTGAAGGGATTATTTTCTACTGGTTTATTTGCAGATGTTTCATTAAGACAAGAAGATACTACTTTAGTTGTTAGCGTTGTTGAAAATCCTGTGATTAACCAGATTGTTTTTGAGGGGAATGACAAGTTAGATGATGCCGAGCTTCTTTCTGAACTTCAATTAAGACCACGGCATGTTTTTACTCGCACAAAGGTGCAATCTGATGTTAGTCGCCTTTATCAGGTTTATCGCCGTAATGGTCGGTTTTCAGTCAGTATCGAGCCAAAAGTTATACGTTTAGAACAAAACCGTGTGAATTTAATTTTTGAAATTGTAGAGGGCGATATTACGAAAGTTCAAAGTATTCGTTTTATTGGTAATACTCATTTTGATGATTCATCGTTGCGTTCAGAAATCAGTACGAAAGAAACAGTATGGTATCGTTTTATCACAGCGGATGATCGTTATGATCCCGATCGTCTTTCTTACGATCAGGAGATGTTAAGACGTTTTTATTTAAAAGAAGGTTATGCAGATTTTCGTTTAATTTCTGCTGTTGCAGAGCTTTCAAATGATCGGGATAGTTTTTTTATTACCTTTACCATAGATGAGGGTGAGCGATATAAATTTGCTGATTTAAAAATAAATTCACAATTACGCAATTTTGATTCTTCTGTTCTCGATGAGCATATTATTGTATCTACGGGAGAGTGGTATGACTCTAATCTTGTGCAGGAAATATCTGATCGATTAACAGATGCTTTAGGTGATTTGCAATATGCTTTTGTTAGTGTTCGTCCTGATATTAAACGTAATCGTGAAGAACAGACTATTGATATTTCTTTTCAGATTAATGAAACGCCTCGTGTGTTTGTTGAACGTATTGATGTGAATGGGAATGTCCGTACTCTTGATAAGGTTATTCGACGAGAAATGTTGTTAGTTGAGGGAGATCCGTTCAATAAGTCAAAGCTTGCACGATCTGAGCAACGTGTACGTAATTTGAATTTCTTTGAAAATATTACTATGTCTGTGAAACCCGGATCGACTCCGGATAGAACTGTTGTTGATATTGAGGTATCTGAAAAATCTACCGGTGAGCTTTCTATTGGAGCTGGTTTTTCTACGAATGATGGTCCTTTGGCAGATTTTCGTATTCGTGAGAGAAATCTTCTTGGTAAGGGGCAGGATATGCTTCTTTCGGCGACTATAGCTGGTGAGCGTACAGAGTTTGATTTTGCTTTTACAGAGCCACATTTCTTAGATCGTGATGTTTCTGCCGGTGTTGATTTATTTCATATTACACGCGATCTTCAAGATGAAAGCTCTTTTAATCAACGCCGCACCGGTGGAGCGTTTCGTGTTGGTTTTCCGCTTTCTGAGCGTTGGAGAGATACGGTTAGATTAAGGCTGGAACGTAATGATATTACAGATGTTGATAGTAATGCTTCACGTTTTATACGCGATCAAGAGGGACAAAGAGATACTGCTGCAATCTCACAGCGTTTAACTTATGATAATCGTAATTCTTCATTGTTTCCAACTGAAGGATTACTGTATTGGCTGGATACTGAATTTGCAGGGCTTGGCGGTGATGCCGAGTATCTTTCCGGTAAAACAGGCGTTTCTTATTTTTACTCTATAGTTGATAATTGGGTTTTGAATTTATTGGGTGAGGTCGGTGCTATTGGTAGTTATAGTGATGAGGATGTTGCTATTAACGAACGTTTTTTCCTTGGAGGTTCTACACTTAGAGGTTTTGAGCAAGCAGGGCTTGGGCCTCGTGACATAGTTACTGATGACTCTTTGGGTGGAAATTATTTTTATCGTGGGTCTGCCGAAGTAACTTTTCCTGTTTTCTTACCGGAAGAGCTAGGAGTTAAAGGACATGCTTTTAGTGATTTTGGTACTTTATGGGAGTTGGATAGTAAAGGTATTAATGTAGAGGATGATGGAACAATTCGTGCAAGTGCCGGAGTTGGTTTATCTTGGCGTTCTCCATTTGGTCCTATTCGTTTGGATTGGGCAGTTCCTTTTGCTAAGGAAGATTTTGACGAAGAAGAAGTTTTTAGATTTAACTTTGGAACGCGTTTTTAATTTGTTAGTTTTTTCTTTTATTTTTTATTGAGAGAGTGTTATGAAATTTTATTCTTTATGTCTGGTTGTTACCCTTGGTTTATTTTTAACTTTTACTCCGAGGATTGCTGTTGCTGATACAACAATTGCTGTTGTTGATGTGAGAAGATTGCTTACTGAATCCAAAGCTGCACAAAGCCTTCATAAAAAACTTCAGAAACAAAGAAAAGTTTTTATTGATGAATTTTCTAAAAAAGAGCAATTACTTCGTGACAAAGAGAAAGATTTATTGGAAAAACGTAATTCTTTTTCTCAAGATGACTTTGTAAAGAAGAAAAAAGAATTTGAAGAAGAGTTATTAAAAACTCGTGCTGAAGCTCAAAAAAAGAAAGATGCTCTTGATAAGGCTAATGCTAGGGCTACAGGTGTATTGAAAGAGGCTCTTTTAAAAGCTGTAAAGCTTGAGGCTGATAAAAAAGGTTATAATTTGGTTTTTTCCCGACAAAATGTTGTTGTTGCGGATGAATCTATTGATATTTCTGATGGTGCTCTAAAGCAGTTAAATAAAGCGCTTTCAGATATTCCTTTGGAAATACCATCTAAATAGAAATATAAAATGAATGCCTGATCCTAGATTTTTTAGATGTGTGGCTTCTTTTACACTTCAGCAAATAGCAGAGCTAAGTGGTTCTAAGATTGCATCTGGATGCGATCCTGATTTTCTTCTTGAAGATATAGCACCACTTGACACGGCTACTGAGCGGAATCTTAGTTTTTTGGATAATGTTAAATATAAAGAACATTTTGCTAAAACAAGAGCCGGTGCTTGTTTTGTATCTTTAAAATATGTAGATATTGCTCCTAAAGGTTTACAGCTTTTAATTTCTGAAGAGCCATATAAAGCATATGCTTTAGCTGCTCAAGCTTTTTATCCTGAAGAAAATCCAAAGAGTAAAATATCTAAAAATTCTCATGTTCATACTTCTGCTAAAATTGCTGAAGGTTGTATTATAGAAGCCGGTGCTGTTATAGCTGATGGGGTGGAGCTTGGTAAAGGTTGTTGGGTTGAGGCTAATGCTGTTATTTCCCAAAATGTTATTATTGGTAATTATTGCCGTATTGGTGCAAATGCAACGGTTTCACATTCTATTATTTCGGATTATGTGCGTTTATATCCCGGTGCTCGTATTGGACAAGATGGTTTTGGGTTTGCTATTGATAACAATGGTCATATTAAAGTTCCACAGCTTGGCCGGGTTATTATTGAAAGCCATGTTGAAATTGGGGCAAATACAACGATTGATCGAGGTGCAGGATCGGATACTGTCATAGGACAAGGAACATGGATTGATAATCTTGTGCAAATTGCTCATAATGTTAAAATCGGCAAAGGATGTGTTATTGTGGCACAAGTTGGAATTTCTGGTAGTGTTGTCATTGAGGATTTTGTAGTTTTTGCCGGACAAAGTGCTATTGCCGGTCATTTAACTGTTGGCTCTGGTGCTAAAATAGGAGCACAATCCGGTGTTATGCGTGATGTGCCGTCAGGTGAAACGCAAATAGGAACGCCTTCAATGCCTGCTAAACAATTTATGAGGCAGGTTGCGGCATTGAAGCGTTTGGTTAAAAGATAAGAGTTTATATTTTAGCTTCTATTATGAAGCGTGAGGGGCTTATTAGATATGAGTGAAAAAGACGTAAATAGTATTGATATTCAACGTATTATGGAGATGATACCTCATCGTTATCCTATTTTACTGGTGGATCGTGTCATTGAGATTAGAACCGGCGAAGGTGCTGTTAGTTTAAAAAATGTGACAATGAATGAACCTCAATTTATGGGGCATTTCCCCGGTGTTCCTGTTATGCCGGGTGTTTTGATTATTGAAGCTATGGCGCAAACAGCGGCTATTGTTGTTGTTGATTCTATTGGAGTTGAGGCTGAGGGCAAGGTTGTCTATTTTATGACTATTGATAATGCTCGTTTTAGAAAGCCGGTTGTTCCTGGCGACAGTATGTATGTTAGTGTTGAAAAAGTAAGAACTAGAGGTTCGGTCTGGAGATTTAAAGGTGTGGCTAAAGTAGATGATGTTGTGTGCGCTGAAGCTACTTTTAGTGCGATGATTACAGATGATGTTAGTGATTGAAGTTTTTATAATGCTTTTGAATAGGAATCGTACAGATTTTTAATACAAATTATTATATGTAACAGGTCGAAACAATCCGTGATTTGTCTTGTCTATTATCAAAAATTAGAGTGCATACCATGACTATTCATCCTACAGCTATTATTGAAGATGGCGCAAAGATTGCCGATGGTGTCGAAATAGGTGCTTATTGTGTTATTGGTGCAGAGGTTAATCTTGGAAAAAATGTGGTTTTAAAGTCCCATGTTGTTATAGAGGGGCGAACTTCTATTGGTGAAGGGAGCATTATTTATCCTTTTGCTTCACTTGGGACATCTCCTCAGGATCTTAAGTTTGATGGAGAAAAGTCAATTCTCGAGATTGGTAAAAATAATGTTATTCGTGAATATGTAACCATGAACCCCGGTACAAAAACCGGTGTAATGAGAACAGTTGTTGGTGATAATAATCTCTTTATGATGTCATCGCATATAGCTCATGATTGTGTTATTGGCAGTAATGTTATTATGGCTAATAATGCTACTCTTGGCGGACATGTTAAGGTTGGAGATTATGCTATTCTTGGTGGACTCTGTGCTGTTCACCAATTTGCCCGTATTGGATCATATGCTATTATTGGCGGTATGTCCGGTGTTGAGAGTGATGTAATTCCATTTGGTCGTGTTAAGGGTGATCGGGCGTATTTGGCCGGTCTTAATTTGATTGGTTTGGAGCGTCGAGGCTTTTCCAAGGATAAAATTAGAAATTTACAACGTGCATTTAACCAGCTCTTTGCTGATGAGGGTACAATGGAACAGCGTATTGAATCTGTGTCTATGGATTTTGCTAATGATGATGCTATTAATCTTATTATTGAATTTGCCAGAGAGAAAACAAAGTTTCCGTTATGTCAGCCACCTCAGAAGAAATAGAAACAGAATCATATCCGGAGCATATTGGTATTATTGCTGGTGGCGGTGGTTTACCGGAAAGGTTACTTCATGCTTGTGAGCAAAAAGGAATTGATGTTTTTGTTGTGGCTTTTGAGGGGCAAACAGATCCTTTGGTAGTAAAGGGACAAAAGCATATATGGACGCGACTTGGCGCAGCGGGACAAATTATCAATACGCTTAAATCTCATGAAATTTATGATATTGTTCTCATTGGTTCTTTGCGGCGGCCAAGTTTATCTGAGCTTTTACCGGACTTAAAAACTGTAGAATTTTTTGCGAAAATTGGAATTAAGGCTCTTGGAGATAACGATCTCTTGTCTATTATCAGACAAACTTTGGAGGAAGAGGGATTTAAAATTCACGGTGTTCATAAGTTTGTTGATGATCTTTTAGCTCCGTTTGGGCTTATTGGACGTTATAAGCCTTCAAAAGCTGATTGGATTGATATTAAACGTGGATTACAAATTTCTCAGGAATTAGGTGCAAAAGATGTTGGGCAGTCTGTTATTGTACAAGAGGGCATTGTTTTAGGCGTTGAGGCTGTTGAGGGAACGGATGAGCTTATTCAGCGTTGTAAGCATCTTAAACGAAAAGGTCGCAAAGGCGTGCTGGTTAAGACTTGTAAACCACAGCAAGATCATGATTTTGATTTGCCGACGATTGGATCAGAAACTATTAAACATGCTTATAATAATGATTTGGCCGGAGTTGTTATTCATGCTGGATTAAGTTTATTAATTGATCCACAAAAGGTTGCAGAAATTGCAGATCATCATAAAATGTTTGTTATTGGTGTTGATCCTTTGAAGGAAATATAGAGTTAAGTATAGAGTTAAATGGTTAGATTATGAAAAAGATATTTATTATAGCCGGAGAACCTTCAGGTGATGCGCTTGGTGCAAATTTAATTAAGGCATTGAGAACTCAGGCTGAGGGGGATATCGAGATTATCGGTATTGGAGGCTCTTTAATGGAGGCGCAGGGTTTTAAAAGCTTGTTGCCTATGGATGAGCTTTGTGTGATGGGATTGGTTGAGGTTGTTTGTCAGTTACCACGTCTTTTACGCTTGATTAATGGTGTTGTTGAAGAGATTGAAAAGCAAGATCCTGATGTGGTTGTTACAATTGATCTACCGGATTTTAATTTTCAGGTTGTACGTAAATTAAAAAAACGAGGTAAATCTAAGGCTAAGCTTATTCATTATGTAGCGCCGAGTGTATGGGCATGGCGTGAAAAGCGTGCAAAAAAGATTTCAGAATTTCTTGATGGCATATTGTGTTTGTTTCCTTTCGAGCCTGCATATTTTGAAGCTTATAACCTACCGGCAAAGTTTATCGGTCATCCTATGATTGAAAATAATATGGATGATGGAGATGGTGCTGTTTTTAGAAATAGACATGGAATAGATAAAACTCAATTAGTTATTGGGTTATTTCCGGGGAGTAGACCGGAAGAGCTTAAAAAGCTTGGTGAAACACTTAAAGATACTGTGGATATATTGTTGGAACAATATCCTGATTTGACGCTTGTTATTCCTACGTTACCTCAGCTTGAATATAATATTCGTGCAATGCTGGATGATTGGGATTTGGGTGTAAATGCTATTGTTATTTCTGATGTTGAGCGTAAATGGAATGCTTTTGCTGCTTGTGATGTAGCTTTGGCGGTTTCTGGAACTGTTGGCCTTGAGCTTGCTTATATGAAAGTCCCGCATGTAATTGGTTATAAAATGAATCTTGTTTCATGGTTTATTGTTAAATTAATGGTAAAGATTAAAAATGCGCACTTAGCTAATATTCTTCTTGAACGCACCGTTGTTCCTGAATTTCTTCAACATAAGTGCAACAGTGTAGAGCTATCCAGAGCTATTTTAAATCTTATTAAAATAAAGGAAAAACGCACAGAGCAATGTGAAGCGTTTGCTGAGCTTCGGACAAAGCTAAGTGCTGATATGCAAGTTACACCATCTATTATGGCGGCTGATTTTATTCTTAAA
The DNA here is from genome assembly GCA_023140215.1 of Alphaproteobacteria bacterium. Classification (GTDB taxonomy): domain Bacteria; phylum Pseudomonadota; class Alphaproteobacteria; order Micavibrionales; family Micavibrionaceae; genus JAJRYK01. The sequence goes on along the minus strand of JAGLMC010000029.1, from coordinate 6,515 downwards.
CTATAATCTAAACTATTTTATTATGTTCAATGGCTGCTTGAATACGGGCGGATGTTTCTTCAAAGCCAAGAATTTCAGATGCATGAAAAACAGATGGTGATACAGTAGTTCCTGTGATTGCTGCCCTTAATGGCATTGCAACTTTTCCAAGCTTACCTTCATGTAAATTATTGGCTATATCTTTGCAGGCATTTTGTATATTTTCTGCTGTAAAGTCAGTGAGAGATGTAAACGCATTTAGAAGTGCTTTTAAGGATTCTTTTCCTTTTTCATCAAGCAGTTTGTTAGCTTTTTCATCATAAGTGATTGGAGAAGATTTAGCATAAAAAACAGATTCATCACAAAATTGCAAAAGTGTTTTTGCTCGTGATTGTAATTCTTCTGAATTGGCCAGTATGCGCTCTTCAGCTATTTTTGAAAGTTCAATATTATGTCGTTTGTTATAAAACGGTCTGACTAATTCCAGAAGCTCTTTTGAGTCTTTTATTTTTATATAATGGCTATTTAAGTTTTCAAGCTTTTTGAAATCAAAACGTGAGGCAGATTTTCCTATACCTTCAAGATTGAACCATTCAATAGCTTTATCTGTCGAGATTATTTCATCATTACCATGTGACCATCCCAAGCGTAGTAAATAGTTACGCATGGCTTCGGGTAGATATCCCATTTCTTTATATTCTTCTACGCTTGTAGCGCCGTGGCGTTTGGAAAATTTTCCACCATCAGAACCATGAATTAACGAACAATGTACAAATTCAGGTACAGGCCATTGCATAGCATCAAAAATTATTTTTTGCCGAAAGGCATTATTAATATGGTCATCACCGCGAATAATATGCGTAACTCCCATGTCAAAATCATCTACAACGACAGATAGCATATAAGTTGGTGTTCCATCCGAGCGAAGGATAATAAAATCATCCAGTGTTTTATTGTTGATTGTAATGTTACCTTGCACATGATCTTTAATTGTGGTTGAGCCATCTAACGGTGCTTTTATGCGAATGACAGGCTTAATTCCTTCCGGTGCTTTTGATGGATCTCGATCACGCCAACGTCGATCATAAAATGTATTATGTCCTTCTGATATGGCTTTTTCGCGCATTTCTTTCAATTCTTCTTTGCTACAATAACAGTAATAAGCTTTACCATTAGCGACTAATTGTTTAGCTATTTCGCGGTGTCTTTCTTGATTTGAAAATTGGGAAATAACTTCACCATCATAATCAAGTTCTAGCCATTCCAGTCCTTTGAGAATTGCCGTGACGGCTTCTTCTGAGTAGCGCTTACGGTCTGTATCTTCAATGCGTACAAGAAATTTTCCGCCATGATGTTTGGCAAATAGCCAATTATATAATGCTGTTTTTGCATTACCTATATGCATAAATCCGGTTGGGGATGGAGGAAATCTTGTGACAACATTCATAATTTTTGCTCATTTGTTATTTTTGTTTAATTTGGCTCATATTACATTTTATGCAAGGGTAGGTCATTAATATTGATTGAATAGAATTTTCGCAAGTATTTGATGGGAATAGCAGGGATTACCGCTAAAAAATTTTACTCAAAAGCATTTAATTGGCATTTGAGAGGTGTTCCTATTGCTATTTACACTGAGTTTACTCATCAAAAAACATCTTTTTTTCTTTGGTTTCCTATTTTTGTAGCTTTTGGTATTGGACTTTATTTTTCCTTATCTGTAGAGCCACCGTTAATTTTTGGAATTTTTGCTGTTCTTTGTAGTGGTATGTGGCTGTTTGTTTCATGGATATCAAAATTTAGAGTGCCTGCAATTCTTCTTACTCTTATTGCTGTTGGTTTTTTAAGTGCACAAATTCGTACACATATTGTGCATACACCGATTTTACAAAAAACTTTAGGGCCGGTATCTATTAGCGGAATTATTGATGCTATTGAGGATTTAGGTGATAAATCCGGAGCGCGTCTTATTTTATCTAATCTTGATATTGAGCGTTTAAGTATTCGTGATACTCCTAATAAAATTCGTTTAAAAATCTGGAAAGATCAAGGTCTTGTTGTTGGACAGCGCGTTAAGGTTCTGGCTAAAATAAAAAAGCCTTCTGCGCCTGTTATTCCGGAAGGATTTGATTTTCAAAGATATTTATATTTTAAGCAAATTGGAGCTGTCGGCTTTGGATTTAATAAGCCTGAGATTATTCAAGATGTTTCACCATATAGTTTTGTACGTATAGTTGAGCGTATGCGGCAAGTGGTTGCTGCTTCTGTTGAGAAGAATATGGATTATCCGCAAGCATCACTTGCTATGGCGCTGATAACCGGACGAAAGACAGCGATAGATAAGAAAGACAAAGAAGCAATGCGTCATGCAGGTCTTGCGCATATGTTGGCAATTTCCGGAATGCATGTTGGCTTGTTTTCAGGTGTTTTATTCTTTTTTTCAAGGCTTTTAATGTCGCTTATTCCTAATTTTGCTTTAAAGCATCCAATTAAGAAATATGCGGCTATTTTTGCAATGTTTGGTGCTATTGCTTATATGTTTTTGGCAGGTTCGACGATTCCTACACAGCGCGCTATCTTGATGGTTAGTATTGTTTTTCTGGCTATTATTCTTGATCGTTCTCCTTTGTCTTTACGTTCAGTTGCTTTTGCGGCTTTAGTTGTATTGTTGTTTTTTCCAGAGAGTTTGCTTTCTGCAAGTTTTCATATGTCTTTTGCGGCTGTGACCGGACTTATCCTGTTTTATGAATGGATACGTCCGTTATGGTCTATATGGTCTGGTCAGTCGGGTTTTATAAAGCGCAGTGTTTTATATTTTGCGGGTATTTGCATAACTACTATAATAGCTACATTTGCAACAGCGCCTTTTGCTCTTTTTCATTTTCAGCAACTCGCAGTATATAGCTTGATTGCTAATGTTATTGCTATGCCTCTTTTAGCTTTTATTGTTATGCCTTTTGTTGTGCTTGCGCTTTTTCTTATGCCGTTCGGTTTTGAATCTTTAGCGTTTTTTCCTTTAGGAATAGGAATTCACGGTATTCTTGAGACTGCACATTTTGTTTCTGAATTGCCTAATGCTGTATTAAAAGCTCCGGCTTGGCCTTTAGCAGGATTGGTTAATCTGGTTTTGGGAATGTTAATTTTTACGTTATGGCAAGGGCGTTTACGTTATGTTTCTCTTATTTGTTTTATTTGTTTTTTATCTTCAATTTTTCTTTATAAACAACCGGATATATTAATTTCTTCAAGTTATAATTTAGTTGCTTTTAAAATAAAGGGGCAGGGGTTTTATATTTCAAATAAACGTAGAGAGAAATTTGTTAGTGAAAATTGGGCTCGTTATTATGGGAACAGTATAGATGAAGCTATTGTTTGGCCGAAAGAAGGTTTAAAATCTTTTATAACCTGCGGAGAGCATGGGTGTCGTTTTAAAATAAACGGTTATAATATTTCATATATAGAGCATCAAATGGTTGGACAAGAAGAATGCGCTAATGCTGATATTTTGTTAAGTAAAGAGCCGTTAAAGGGGTGTAAGTTGAGCAAAGTTATTGATTTTTTTGATACATATCGAAATGGCGCTCATGCAATATGGTTAGGAAATAGTGGAGAAGATAATGCGCTGCTTATTAAAACTACAGAAGAAATGCGCGGAATGCGTCCGTGGAGTGGTTTAAATGAGCATTTTTAGACTGTTGGAAAACGGAAACATATTAGCTTTAATGTATCAACATTTTTACCCATTTTTTTATATTTATTCAATGAATACGAATTGGCATAATATCAATATTGACATGAGCTAAATCGTATTTAAGATACAATTCTCCCATGTATAAGTATATATTCCTATCATGTTTTATGGTGATTGTCAAGGAATATTATAAAAATATAGTTATAATTATTTTAATTTACTTTTTACCTAAGGGCACAAGTGACATATATTAAACGGGGACATATTTTAATGTGTTCCCATTTTCTATATGTAAAAATATTAGGTATTAGGCTCATGTTTTTTCTTGAATTTCTGATTGTTATTATTCTAGGGCTTGTTCTGGGCAGCTTTGCGACAGCCATGATTTATCGTATTCCACGTGGAATACCATGGGCTTTTGCGGGCAATAATAACTCTGATGAAATGACAGCCTATCGTTCTAGCTGTACAAGCTGTAAGGAAAGGCTTAAGCCCATTGACTTAATTCCTTTATTTTCATGGCTCTTAACCAAAGGTAAATGTAGGTATTGTCATGAGCCTATTAGTATAAAATATCCTTTAACTGAAATTGTTGTTGTTCTGGCTTGTTTAAGCATTTATTTCATTTTTGGTTTTTCTTTGAAGGGATGTCTTTTGATATCTCTTGTTCCTTTTCTAGTTGCATTATTTGTTGTTGATCTGGAGCATATGATTTTACCAAATGAACTGGTTTTCGTTATCGGCTTTATAGCTCTTATAAATATGGCTCTGGAGTGGATAAGGACGGATGATATTTTTATCATTTTAGAAGGAATTTCAAGCGCAGCTATTTATGGTTTGTTAATATGGTTTTTAGGGTGCTTTATGTCCAGAGTTCTTAAAAGGCAAGCTTTGGGTTTTGGAGATGTAAAGTTTTTTATAGTTGCGGGATTGTGGCTCGGTTTGGAAAATCTTTCTTTCTTTTTTTTATTGTCCGGTTTATTTGGCATTGTGTTTGCGATTGTTTGGAAATGGCTCAAAGAAGAAAGTCTTTTTCCTTTTGGTCCGGCTTTAATCGCAGCTCTTTACGTTCTTTTGTTAATGGACGGTTCTCTTTTGCTTTAAAAAGCGGTAAAATACAAAAATAACTGGGAATTTTTACTTTCCGTTCATACTTTTACGTTAAGAATAATAACTAGAACATTCGTTATAGGAGTTTTTCTCTTGGATTTAACACAGCTTTTAGCATTTACGATGCAGAATGATGCATCTGACCTTCATTTGAGTGCGGGATCTCCGCCAATTGTTCGCTCAAAGGGATTATTAAAACGTATAAAGGCGGAGGCTTTGTCCAGTGATGATATCAGGACAATGCTTTATTCTGTGATGACAGAGGGTCAGCGATCAGAATATGAAAAGAATATGGAGCTTGATTTTGCGATTGCTCTTGGTGAAAAGGCGCGGTTTCGTGTAAATGGATTTACAACACGTTTAGGAGCTTCAGCCGTGTTTAGAACCATTCCAACAGAAGTTCCTACAATGGAAGAACTTGATCTTCCGCCGGTTATTAAGAGAATGGCTGAACTGGAAAAAGGAATTGTTATTGTAACCGGTCCAACTGGTAGTGGTAAATCCACAACATTGGCTTCAATGGTGAATCATATTAATCTTCACCATTCTAAACATATTCTTACGATTGAAGATCCTGTTGAGTTTTTTCATAAATCTAGAAAGAGTTTGGTTAATCATAGAGAAGTTGGAACAGATACAAGCTCATTTTCTAAGGCTCTTAAGAGTGCTTTGCGTGAAGATCCTGATGTGATTTTAGTCGGTGAGATGCGTGATTATGAAACAATTTCATTAGCTCTTACAGCCGCAGAAACGGGGCATTTGGTTTTTGCAACACTTCACTCCAGCTCAGCAGCTAAAACTATTGATCGGGTGATTGATGTATTTCCAACAGGAGATAAAGAAATGGTTCGCTCTATGCTGGCCAGTTCTCTTCAGTGTGTAATTTCGCAAATGCTTTTACGTCGTGCGGATGAAAGTGGTCGCATAGCTGCATTTGAAGTTTTGATTGGAACAAATGCAGTGCGTAATCTGATTCGTGAAAATCAAGTTCCACAAATGTTTTCTATGATGCAAACAGGTGCACGATATGGAATGATGACGATGCAAGATGCTATTGAAGATATTGCAGAGGCTGGTCTTATTAATAAGAAAGAAGCTCGTCGTGCTCTTTTGAGTGCTACGGATGACGAGGAAGATCATGATGAAGAATATGCTTCTAGTGCCTTGGGTGGAGGACGAATGGATGGTTCTGATAAAATAAACATACAATCTTCTTCTTCCTCTTCAGGAAGTAGAAAAAATGCCAAGGGAACTGATGAAGGATATTCATTTTGAGTGCGCAATTAATTTTTAGTTATTTAACCAATATGAATGAAAGACAGGCAAGTGATCTTTATTTGATTGTTGGGCGACCTCCGACTTTGCGCATTGAAGATGATCTTGCTTATATAAATGAAATTTCTTTGAGTGTTGAAGATATAAACGAGATCTTAAAATCTATCTTAACTTCAAGGCAAAAGCGTGAATATGAAATGAATATGGAGCTTAATACGGCTCTGGATATGGGGGAGAATGGCCGTTTCCGTGTAAATGTTTTACGTCAAAGACAGTCTCCCGGATTAGTTATTAGGCGCATTATTTCTAAAATACCTACATTTGAAGATTTGCGTTTACCTTTAATTCTTCAAGGTTTGTCAATGGATAAACGGGGTTTGATTCTTATTACAGGAGTAACCGGTTCTGGTAAAAGCACTACATTGGCTTCAATGGTTGATTACAGGAATAAGAATTCAGC
>JAGLMC010000028.1 GCA_023140215.1 Alphaproteobacteria bacterium | reverse complement strand
TTTTAGTGCGGATGCATGCGGTTGATGTTTTTGAGGATATTTTGGGGATAAATAAAAATTCAACTCTTCATAAATCTATGGAAATGATTGGTGAGGAAGGCGTTGGCGTTATTATTATTATCAGGCAGTCTGATACACGTAGCCTTTCTAAAAGGCTTATGAAGGATAGCAATATAAGTTCAGGAGAAGCATCACAGCAAGCCATTCGTGATTATGGAATTGGCGCGCAGATACTTCTTGATCTTGGTATTAAAAATATGTGTCTTCTAACGGATAATCCAAAAAATGTTGTTGGTCTTGAAGGATATGGCCTGTATATATCCGGTTATAAAGAAATAAAGGCATAAGGTTTATGGCAGATAAACAGCATATTATGATTGTTGAGGCACGTTTTTATGAAGATATATCGGAGCATCTTTTAAATGGTGCTGTTGATGCTTTGAGTGAAGCAGGTATGAGTTATGAGCGTTTTATTGTTCCCGGAGCTTTGGAAATTCCAGCGGTTGTTAAGTTGGGCTATGAGAGCGGTAAGTTTGATGCTTACATTGCTTTGGGGTGCGTCATTCGGGGTGAAACATCACATTATAATATTGTTGCTGTAGAGAGTGCCCGCGGGTTAATGGATTTGGCTCTTGAGCATTCTTTGGCTATAGGGAATTGTATTTTGACATGTGACACTAGGGAGCAAGCAATTGCACGCGCTGATCCTGAGAATAAAAATAAGGGGAGTGCAGCGGTAAGCGCGGTTTTGGCTCTTTTGAATATAAAAGAGCAGTTGGGCTTTTTTCATGAGTAAGAGTTCTAATAAAGACAAAAAACCATCATTAAAAGCAAAGAATTTATCTGCGCGTTTATGCGCTGTTCAGGCACTTTATCAGGTTATGCAAAATAAGCAGCCTATTAAAGATGTGGCTAATGAGTTTATAGAGCGCAGGCTTGATGCGGAGATTAATGGTGAAAAGTTGCTTACTCCTGATCCTGTTGTGTTTAAGGCAATTTTATGTGGTGTTGATGAGTATTTTTTAGAGTTGGAAACAATTGTTATTGCTCATTTTCAACAAGGTAAAGAAGATGGTAACAAGTCAATAGAACCGCTTTTGAAAGCTGTTTTACTTTGTGCGGCTTATGAGCTTTTTTCTAGGCAAGATATTGATTCTCCTATTATAATTAATGATTACTTAAATGTAACGCATGCTTTTTATGAGCAAGGAGAGGTGTCTTTGGTTAATGGAATTATTGATGCCATATCAAAAAGTGTGCGCGATTGATTTATATATAAAAATATATTGCATTTTAACATAAGGTAACAACCCCTTAACTGTTTCCATATTACAATATATATGGATTAGGGTTCATATATTTGGTTAGGTGTTTCTAAAATGCGTATGATTGTTATTATTGTAGTAGCTCTTTTGGTGCTTGGTGGCGGTGGTGCCGGTGCTTATTATTATTTTTTCCAGTCTGCAGAGGCTTCTGTATCTTCTGAGGTTGGAGATAATCATAAGAACAATAAAAGTGCTAAAAAAGGGCGTGATAAAAAAAATACTGAGCATATTGAGTTTGTTGAGCTTGATCCGTTGATTCTTCCTATTATTGATAATGATAGCGTTAGCCAAGTTGTTAGTGTGGTGATTGCTCTTGAGGTTCATGATTCTGCTGCTGCTGAGATTGTTAAAACAATGTCACCAAAGCTTAAAGATGCGTACATTCAGGATATGTATGGCATGCTCAGTCGTCACGCAGCTCTTAAAGGCGGAGTTCTTCAGGTTAATAAAATAAAACAGCGTTTGAATAAAATTAGTGCCGAGGTGCTTGGTGATGATGTCGTTAGTGATGTTCTCTTGCAGGTTGTTCAACAGCGGGCAATTTAGAGTGCGGATTTAAAGTGCATACAATTAGATTTTTTATATGTGTTTGAATAATAGAAATTAAAAGATTTATGATGTGAACCCTCTTATTACATCGCATATTGCCCGACCGTAATGGTCGGGTTTTTTTATAAGATTCTGAAAAACTGTTGATAAAAACTCATTCAGTTCTGGATTGCTTATTGCATATCTGACAGGCTATATAGTTGTGATGTGCAGAGAATTTTGTACTGTTCACGAGGCATGTTAACTTAATCACGAGACATGTTAATTTAATAGACATATAATTTAATGAGGAAGAAAAATGATATCCATTTATTTAATTATTGCTTGCTGTGGTATGCTGGCGCTTATATACGCGGCAGTGTCATCTAGGCAAGTGCTTTCGGCGGATGCCGGAAGTAAGAAAATGCAAGAAATTTCCGGTGCTATTCAAGAGGGAGCTAGGGCTTATCTTGATCGTCAGTATAAATGTATCTTTATGGTTGGTATTGTTGTTGATTTGGCATTGTTTGTTTTGCTTGGCTGGCATGTTGCCCTTGGTTTTGCTATCGGTGCTGTTTTATCAGGGATTGCCGGTTATGTGGGAATGTCTGTTTCCGTGCGAGCCAATGTTAGAACTACGCAAGCGGCAATGGAAGGTATTGATGGTGCATTGAATATTGCATTTAAGTCTGGTGCTATTACCGGGATGCTTGTTGTTGGTCTTGGTTTGATAGGCGTTGCCGGTTATTATTTTATTTTAAAGGAGTATATTGGATTTGATTTGCGCTTTTGTATTGAAGCACTTGTTGGTCTTGGCTTTGGTGCATCGTTGATCTCTATCTTTGCCCGTCTTGGTGGTGGTATTTTTACCAAGGGAGCTGATGTTGGTGCTGATCTTGTTGGTAAGGTTGAGGCCGGCATTCCTGAAGATGATCCGCGTAACGCTGCTGTGATTGCTGATAATGTTGGTGATAATGTCGGTGATTGTGCCGGTATGGCTGCGGATTTGTTTGAAACATATGCTGTGACTATTGTTGCTACTATGTTGATTGCGTTTGGTATTTTTGCTCCTGAAGCTCGTGAACAAATGATGTTATTGCCACTTCTTATTTGTGGTTTGGCTATTATAGGATCGGTTGCCGGAACATTTTTTGTACGTTTGGGGAAAACACAAAATGTTATGAATGCTTTGTATAAAGGGCTTATTATGAGTGCCTTTTTGTCAGCACTTCTGATTGCTGTTGTTTCTTCCAATATCGGTATTTCAAAAAATATTCCATTGGCTGATGGCGGCTTTATTAATATGTATGATTTGTTCATGTGTGTTTTGACAGGGCTTGGTGTAACTGGTTTTCTTGTGTGGATTACTGAATATTATACATCCATAAGATATCGTCCGGTGCGTGCAATTGCTAAAGCTTCTGAGACTGGACATGGTACGAATGTTATTCAAGGTTTGGCTGTATCTCTTGAGGCAACGGCTGTGCCGGTGGTTATTATTTGTGCCGGTATTTGGATTTCTGTTAGCTTTGCCGGTCTTTACGGTATTGCGATTGCAGCGACAGCAATGTTGTCTTTAGCCGGTATAGTTGTGGCTCTTGATGCTTACGGGCCGGTGACTGATAATGCCGGTGGGATTGCCGAGATGGCAGATCTTCCTCCAAAAGTTCGTAAAACTACGGATGCTCTGGATGCTGTTGGTAACACAACTAAGGCTGTAACTAAGGGCTATGCTATTGGCTCTGCAGGTTTGGCCGCACTTGTTTTGTTTGCAGGTTTTACTGAGGAAATTAAGCATTATTTGCCTGATCTGGCGGATATTACTTTCTCGCTTGAAAATTCTTATGTGGTGATTGGTCTGTTTATGGGCGGGTTGCTTCCATATTTATTTAGTGCGTTGTCAATGACGGCTGTTGGTCGTGCTGCTGCTGAAGTCGTGATCGAAGTGCGTCGGCAGTTCAAGGAGATCAAAGGTATCATGGAAGGAAAGGCCAAGCCTGAATACGGTAAGGCTGTTGATATTCTGACAAAAGCTGCAATTAAAGAAATGATAGTTCCATCATTGCTTCCTGTTGTTGCTCCTTTCTTATTTTTTGGTGTTATTTATTTAATTAGCGGTAGCCTTTTAGCTTCTTTCCAAGCTTTGGGAGGTATGCTTTTGGGGACTATTGTTACAGGTATTTTTGTAGCGATTTCAATGACTGCCGGTGGTGGTGCGTGGGATAATGCTAAGAAATATATTGAAGATGGTAATCATGGAGGTAAAAACTCAGATGCTCATCATGCTGCTGTAACTGGAGATACAGTTGGAGATCCGTATAAGGATACGGCTGGCCCTGCTGTTAATCCGCTTATCAAAATTGTCAATATTGTAGCGATCTTGCTTGTTTCGATTGTTGCTAAATTTATTGTTGGTTAATTTAACTAAGTTATTAAAGTGAAATTAAAAGCCCCGTTCGTGTGAGCGGGGCTTTTTTTGGTGTAAAAATTAATGTGTCTCTGAGCGTTGTTTTTAATCTTTATTGTTCCTGTGGATTGAATTTTCCTAAGTTACCAAGAAATTGTTGTAGAATTGTAATGTCGTTACCGTGTGTAGCGGTTTTAGAACGGTTGATAGGTATGTTCATACGATCGGAGTTAACTTCGTTGATATCTTGAACGATTCCATCTTTATCAAAGTTTACAATGATAATTCGTTCCTCCATAATTTCAGGGTCTAGGATACCGCGCTTTTCAGTTTCTTGACCGATATAGTACCAAATGTTTTGATTAAATGGTGCAAAGGTGGTCGGTGATCCTAAAATACGCAATACATCAGAGCGCGTGTGAAGTCCGGTTACGACTTCTTCGATCTGGAAGTTCTGTAACATGTTTCCACGTTGAGCCGTTGTCGGTGTGCAAGCACTTGTGGTTAGAATGCAAATGGTTGCTGCTGTAAGAAATATTTTAGTTTTAATTTTTTTCATGGTCATAACTATACGTGATGATATATTGATATATCGTTCTATAGCCTTAAAAGGATCAATAAATCAATGTTTGGGATTTTAAAAGTTAAAAACTCTTGCGAATAATAAGTGCGTTATGTGATGAATGACTTTAATTATAGTGTTATTTTTGGAAAAAAATAGAAGGTTTTTATGTCTGGGAAAAAAGAGAGTGTTATTTCTGAATGGAGTCATTTTGTTGATATTACCGGTATTGATGAATGGCCTTTAAAGATTGAGTTATCTCCACAGGAAAGTGAGCGCGCTGCGTTGGTAAAGCGTTTGGGAATACTAGCGCTTGATTTATGTAAAGCTAGTGTTGTTATTAATCGGGATGCCGGTAGTCAGATTGTTCATGTTATCGGTGAATTTAGGGCTGAGATTCGTCAAAATTGTGTTGTGACGATGGAGCCTGTGGTAAGTGAAATTCATGAAACATTTGAATCATGGTATGCTGACTTGGATCAAGCTGTTTCTTTATCCAAGGCGCGTAGAGATAAGCAAGTTGAAAAGGGGCGTAGTGAATTGCCGGTTTTGAGTGAGCAGGAAGATCCTGAGCCAATTATTGATGGAAAGATTGATATTGGAGAGTTGGTTGCACAGTATCTTTCACTTAGCATTACGTCATATCCGCATGCTAAAGGAGTAGTGTATCAGGATGTTGAAGAGGCTGTTTATGATAAGGATGCAGAAGAAATCTGTAAAAGTCCTTTTGCTGCTCTTAAGGATTGGAAGGGTAAACAAGTCACGTAAAACACATAATTTTCTTGCGTTTGTTGGTTAATTTAGTTATCAAGTTTTTTCAAGTTTAAAGATTTTGAAGAGAAGAGGATAAACCTCATGGCTGTACCTAAAAGAAAAACTACTAAATCAAAGCGCAATATGCGCCGTGCTCATGATGCTTTGAGTTTAACAAACTGGATTGAGGATTCAAATACAGGTGAGGCCGTGCGTCGCCATCATATTGATCTGAAGACCGGAATGTATAAGGGTAAGCAAATTATCGAAGCTAAGGAATAGATTTTTTGCTTAAGGTTTTATATGATGGGGATGCGGGAAATTTACCTGTGTCCCCGTTGTTATTGAGGTGAAAAGTGTTAAATCAGGTTGATCTAATTACAATTGCAGTTGATGCTATGGGTGGTGATTATGGTGTGGAGAGCGCTATTCCCGGCGTTGCGCTTTTGAATAAGAAAAATCCGGAAATTCATTTTATGATTTTTGGTGATGAGAATCATATTTATCCGTTATTAAATCGTTACAAGAATTTGAAAAAAGTTTCACAGGTTGTTCATACAGATAAAATGGTGAGCAGTGATGAAAAGCCTTCAGTGGCTTTGAGGGCTAGTAAGGGTACTAGTATGCGTATGGCTATTGAAGCTGTGAAGAATGGGGATGCATGCGCTATTGTGTCTTCTGGGAATACCGGTGCTCTTATGGCTATGGCCAAGATAATTCTTAAAACTGTTTCCGGTATTCATAGGCCGGCGATAGCCAGTGTTTTTCCAACACTTAAAAACGATACGATCATGCTTGATCTTGGAGCTAATGTATTGGTAGATGCGGAAAATCTCGTTCAGTTTGCTGTTTTGGGGGCTGTATTTGCTAAGGCTCATAATGATATAGCTGTTCCTAGTGTCGGTTTGCTTAATGTAGGGTCTGAGGAAACAAAGGGGCCGGAGCATGTTCGTGGCGCTGCGTCTATCCTTTCAAATGTTGATTTTCCAGGTCGTTATTATGGATTTGTTGAAGGTGATGATATTATGAAAGGCGTTGTGGATGTTGTTGTTAGTGATGGTTATGCAGGGAATATTGCATTGAAAGCAGCGGAGGGCGTTAGTAACTTTACCCAATATTATTTTAAGAAGGCATTTAGATCAGATCCATTTGCTGTTTTGGGTGGGCTGTTAGCTTTTTTTGCTTTTAGGCGTTGTAATAAGAGACTTGATCCCAGAGCTTATAATGGCGGGGTTTTTCTTGGGCTTAATGGCTTATGTATTAAGAGTCACGGTGGAAGTGATGCTTTTGCTTTTTCTAACGCTCTTAGGTTGGCTGTGGAATTAACAAAGCATGGCTATGTTAATCAAATTGCTGATGATATAAGTCACCTTATGAATCAGGAATCGTTTTTATGAGTATTATTCGATCTATAATTCGTTCTACCGGTGGGTATTTACCTGAAAATATTTTAACTAACGCTGCTCTTGCAGAAATGGTTGATACTTCTGATGAATGGATTATGCAGCGTAGCGGGATTAAAGAGCGTTGTATTGCTGCTGATGATGAAACGACAGGTGATATGGCTGTTGCAGCTGGTCGCATGGCTATGGAGCGTGGTTGCGTTGAGGCTCAGGATATTGATGGAGTTATTATAGCGACAACTACTCCAGATAAGACTTTTCCTTCGGTGGCTGTTAAAGTGCAAGATGAGCTTGGTTTACCGGTGGGTTTGGCTTTTGATGTTCAGGCTGTGTGCGCAGGGTTTCTTTATGCTTTAAGTGTGGCTGATAGTTTTATTCAAACAGGTAAAGCTCGCCGTATTCTTGTGGTTGGTGCTGAAAAGATGTCTTCAATTTTGGATTGGGAAGATCGAAGTACATGTGTTCTTTTTGGTGATGGTGCAGGAGCTGTGATTCTTGAGAGAGGTGAAGGTGATGGAGGGATTTCTGATAGAGGGGTGCTTTCTACGTATCTTTACGCAAATGGTGGACAGGCAGATCTTCTTTATACAGATGGCGGGACTTCTACGAGTGGCGATAGTGGACATATTAAAATGCAGGGACGTGAAGTTTTTAAATATGCCGTGCAGTATATGTCTGATGTTGTGATGGAAGCACTTGATGCAAATAATCTTGTTTCTTCTGATATTGACTGGCTTGTGCCACATCAGGCTAATAGTCGCATTATTGAAGCTACTGCTAAAAAGCTTAAATTGCCAATGGAGCAGGTTATAATGACTGTAGAGCGTCATGGTAATACATCGGCAGCATCAATTCCTTTAGCGTTGCATGAAGCGGTTTTTGATGGGCGAATAAAGCAAAATGATCTCCTTCTACTTGAGGGAATGGGTGGAGGTTTGACTTGGGGCGCTGCACTTATTAGATTTTAGGCGTGTTTAAAGAAAGCATGATTATTTTATAATGCTCACGCTATATCATTTTTTTGTGGTTAAGCTGAAGCAGCTTATTGACGCTTTAAATTGTGTGCGATAATCTATCGCTAATCTTAAACTAGGAGTGAACATGGAAAATCGTACAGTAACTAGAGCTGATCTGGCCGAGTCTGTTTACGAGGAAGTAGGACTTTCACGTAATGAGTCAGCTGATCTTGTTGAGGCTGTTATTGATGAAATTTCTAATTCTCTTGTTAAAGAGGAAAGTGTTAAAATTTCTTCTTTTGGCAGCTTTTCTGTTAGAGAAAAGGGTGAGCGTATTGGTCGAAATCCAAAGACAGGTGTTGAAGTTCCGATTTTGCCTCGTAAGGTTTTGGTATTTAGAGCTTCTCATGTTTTGAAAGATCGTATTAATGCCGCGACTTCTGAGCGTTGAGATTTTAATTCCGGCTATGATTTTAGTTGAGATAATTATTGAGCATGTCGTTATTCTTTGAAAAAATAGTAATCAGGGGTCTTTTATGAGTTCACAATCTTATACGATGCAAGAAAATTATGAGCAGGTTGCTTCTAAGAAACAATTAGAAAAAAGGCAAGTAAAGTCTAAAAAGTCGTCTTCTGCTTTTCGTACGATTAGTGAGGTTGCAGAGCATTTGAATGTTCAGCAACATGTTTTACGTTTTTGGGAAACAAAGTTTTCTTATGTCAGGCCTTTGAAAAGGGGTGGTGGTCGTCGTTATTATCGCCCTGAAGATGTGAATTTGCTTGAGAGCATTCATCATCTTTTATATACCGAGGGTTATACAATTAAAGGCGTTCAAAAACTTTTGAAGGATAAGGGCAAGAATGGTGTTGTGCAGAATAATGCGCCGATTTCACGTTCTTCCGGCTCTTCCGGTTCTTCCAAGGTGAGTTCTGTTCAAGATTTAAAGATTCCTGCAAATGCTCTTGGGGCAAGAAATAAATTTTTGCTTGAATCTGTTCTTGGTGATCTTGAGGATTTGCGTGCGCTTTTGACTGCTGTTTAGTAGGGCATAATTTTATTTATAATCATTTAGCTTTATTTCCAAATTTGAAATATTATAGTGGGCATTTTTATCATCGGGGCGTGGCGCAGTTTGGTTAGCGCGTACGGCTGGGGGCCGTGAGGTCGGAGGTTCGAGTCCTCTCGCCCCGACCATTATTTTATACCGATTTTTAAATATGTTGAGAAATAAATTTTGTGTGGGGTATTATAATACCATTACTTTAATCTCCTGTTTTATATATACTTTTTTATTGACAGTGATCGTTTATTCATGCATAAAGCCCATCGTTTCATATGAAAAGGAATGAAAAATATGACAACATATTCTGCCAAAAAGGCTGAGATCGAGAAGAAATGGATCATTGTTGATGCTGAAGGTCTTGTCTTGGGTCGTTTGGCTAGTATTATAGCCCTTCGCTTGCGTGGCAAGCACAAGCCTAACTTTACGCCTAATATGGATTGTGGCGATCACGTTATTGTGATTAATGCTGATAAGGTTCGCCTGACCGGTAACAAGCGTGATGGTGATATTTTTTACTGGCACACCGGTTATCCCGGCGGTATCAAGCAACGCTCTAAAGGGCAAATTCTTGATGGTAAATATCCTGAGCGCGTTGTTGAAAAAGCTGTTGAGCGTATGCTTCCTAAAGGGCCGCTTGGTCGTCAAGTCTATAGTAATTTACGTGTATATGCTGGAACAGATCATCCGCATGAGGCGCAAAAACCTGAAGTGCTTGATGTTGCTGCTATGAACCCAAAGAATAAGAGAGGCTAGTTAGAAATGGCTGATAAGAAAGAAACAGAGACTAAAGAAGTTAAAGAAGTTAAAGATTTAAAAGATCTTGGAGAAGCTGTTAAGTCAGAGGCTCTTGTCGTAGAAGAAAAGACTGAAACAACTGAGGATGATGTAGAGGTTTCCTCTGAAAACGCTCCATTAAAGCGTGTGCAGAAACTTGATGCACAGGGGCGCGCTTATGCAACCGGTCGTCGTAAGGATGCTGTTGCCCGTGTTTGGCTCAAGCCGGGTTCAGGCAGGGTCATTGTTAATGGTCGCGATCAGGAAATTTATTTTGCACGTCATACGCATCGTTTGATTTTAAATCAACCGTTTTTGATTGTTAACAGAGTTGGAAGTTTTGATATTATGGCTACTGTTAAGGGTGGCGGTTTGTCTGGTCAGGCCGGTGCTGTTCGTCATGGTATTTCCCGTGCGCTTCAGAATTTTGAGCCTGAGTTGCGTCCTGCTTTGAAGAAGGCCGGTATGATTACTCGTGATGCTCGTATTGTTGAGCGTAAGAAGGTTGGTAAGCATAAAGCTCGTCGTACGAAGCAGTGGGCGAAAAGATAAAAATTTTCAGAATGCTATAGTGATTTGGCTTTATTTTTGCACTAGGCACAAGGAACGAAGCTTAGTAATTACTAAGTGAGTGACGAGTAACAACGTGCAAGAATAAATGCACGTTGCTATATGTTTCTTTACCAAGTTCATAGTTTCTGTTCATGTAAAAAGGCGTTCCTTTTGGGGCGTCTTTTTTGTATGGTGGCTACATGTCTAATTTTATTATTCCTTATAAAGGGCTTGAGCCAAATATTCACGATAGTGCTTTTATTGCTCAAAATGCTGTTATTATCGGTGATGTTGATATTGGTAAAGAGAGTTCAATTTGGTTTGGTTGTATATTGCGTGGTGATGTGTATGACATAAAAATTGGTGCGCGAACGAATATTCAAGATGCTAGTGTCATTCATACTACACAGGATTTTAGAGGTACGTATATTGGTGATGATGTTACTATTGGTCATGCTGCTGTGTTGCATGCCTGTACCATTGAGGATTTTGGGTTTGTCGGTATGCAAGCTCTTGTTATGGATGGAGCTGTTATCGAGACTAAAGGCATGCTCGCGGCAGGTGCTATGCTTACACTGGGTAAAGTAGTTCCTACCGGGCAGCTTTGGGCTGGTCGTCCGGCAAGGTATATGCGTGATTTGACTGAAGAGGAGCTTGAATCTTTGTCATATTCAGCGAATCATTATGTGACATTATCTAGAGAGTATTTGTAAGTTAATTGCTTTTTACTCTGACATAACTTC
Source organism: Alphaproteobacteria bacterium (assembly GCA_023140215.1). Taxonomy (GTDB): domain Bacteria; phylum Pseudomonadota; class Alphaproteobacteria; order Micavibrionales; family Micavibrionaceae; genus JAJRYK01. The sequence goes on along the minus strand of JAGLMC010000028.1, from coordinate 42,792 downwards.
CGGGTGCCGGTTCTATAGGATTTTTAATCTCACGAGCTTCAATTTTTGTTCCTCCGAAATCTTTTATCCATTCTTGCCAATGTGGCCACCATGATCCATCGTGTTCTTTTGCGTTTTCCATCCATTTGTCAGGGTTAGATGGTGTTTCTTTGGATGTCCAATAGCAATATTTCTTTTTATTTGGAGGGTTTACAATTCCAGCAATATGTCCTGAAGCTGCTAACGTGAATGTTGCTTCTCCATTTATCATTTGTGTTCCTTCATATGTGGCTTTCCACGGGGCTATATGATCTTCTCTGGTTGAGAGAAAATAGGCAGGTGTTTTTATTTTGCTTATATCAATAGGAATTTTATTCATTGTAACGCCTCCCGGTTTTGTAAGGAGATTGTCACGGTACATTTTACGAAGGTAAAAACTGTGCATAGCTGCGGGCATATTGGTTGAATCGTCATTCCAATATAATAAATCAAATGGAAATGGTTCTTTACCCATAAGATAATTATTCACGACAAATGACCAGATCAGGTCGTTAGATCGCAGTAAGCTAAATGTTTGTTGTAGTTGTTTGCCTTCAAATATACCGGTTTCAGCCATTATACGATCTAGTAGCTCTAATTGTTCATCATCTAAAAAGAGCTTTATTTCTCCAGAGTGTTCAAAATCAAGAAGTGTTGTCAGGAATGTAGCGGAAGCTACTTTGTTAGCGTTTCCTGTAGCTTCAAGATATGCAAGTGTTGTGGCTAAGAGTGTTCCTCCAAGGCAGTAACCGATAACATTAGTTTGTGTTTCTCCTGTAATTTTTTCTATTTGTTCAAGAGAGTTTAAAATACCCTTGCTCATGTAATCTTCAAAGCGGTTCTGGGCAAGTTCTGCTGTGGGGTTCACCCATGAAATAGTAAAAACGGTATGTCCATGATCTACAGCCCATTTTATCAAAGAGTTATCAGGACGCAGATCAAGAATATAATATTTATTAATCCATGGAGAGACTATGAGAAGTGGTTTTTTGAATACTTTTTTAGTTGTTGGTTTGTATTGTATAAGTTGGATAAGATCATTTTGATAGATAACATTTCCCGGAGTTGTCGCTATATTTTTCCCTAACTCAAATGCTTTATAGTTGGTCATACTTATTTTGAGTTTGCCTTGTCCGCGCTTTAGATCATCAACAAGATTTTGAAGTCCATTGATAAGGTTTTCACCTCCTGTGTTGATTGTTTCTTTGAGCACTTCAGGATTTGTCATTATGAAGTTTGTCGGTGACATTGCGTTTGTAAAAATGCGCGTATGAAGAGCGAGTTTTTCTTTTTGCTCTTTGCTTAATCCTTGTGAGTTGTAAACGCTGTCTTTCATCCAGTTGCAAGTTAATAAATATGATTGTTTTATGAAATCAAATATCGCATTTTCCTGCCATTCTTCTGATTTAAAACGACGATCTCCTTTACTTGGAGTTATGATATCGTCACTTTTTTCTCCGATGGCTTTACGTGTGGTTTGTTGTAGGATTTCCGACCATTTTTGCCAGTAATCTGTTTGCATTTCCCAGAGCTTATTAGGGTCTGAGCATATTTCTTCCATAAACTCAACGTAGCTTTTATTGATGTTTAGCGGGTCAAGATTATAGCTTGAGGCTTCATTTTTGTAGCGTTCCATTGCTTCTTCAAAAACAGGTCGTGCTTGTGTGTATACTTCCATGAGAGTATGGCTAAGAGCAAGAGGATCTGGGTTTTTTATATTATTTTTATTATCACTTTTTGTTTCTTTGTTTGTTATTTTTTTAGGTGATGTTTCATTTTTTTTCATTTTTTTTGCGCTTTGTTTTGTTATATTTATATTTTCTTGTAAGTTGATATAAATATAGGGAAAATTTATTTTTAAGTATTTGAACGCAGTGCGAAAGTAGCCTACAACTTTAATAGTAATCTTGAAAGAGGTTTTAAATTCTGCATACTTTGTGTTGCTTGTATTTTTTAAGAAAGGTTTATTATGACACAGTCAGTGTTGGGGATATGCACGATATGTGCCACAATTTTTTTGGCAGGATGTTCGTATTTTGATACTGGCAAGTCAGTAGATGTGCAAAACGATCAGGCGGTGCGTATTGATCTTATACATGGTCATCAGAGCGTAGAAGAGCTTACGGATATTTCTGCTGTTGTTCGTGCATCTACAAACGGTAGCGTTGAATTATTTGGTTTTGATGATATGAATATGTCTTTTGTTCAAGAACATATTCAAGAGCCGTTGCCTGTGGATTCTGTGTTACAGCATGGTAAGGTTCAGAGATTAATGTCTGAGGATTCAAATGTGCAAATATTTCCTTTAGATGGCGTTGTTTCTGATGTTATGCCTTTTTCTTCTCCAGTTTCATTTTTATCTTCTCAATCTGAATCGATGAACTTGATTACACGTCAATATGTTGATTCTTCAGATTTAGATATGTCCTTTGTTTCCGCACCTGATGTATGTGATGTTATTAAAATTTATTTTGATCATGATTCTTCAACTCTTGATTATGTTGATCTTGCTCAAATAGATCTGGTGAGTCGGATTTTTGATGCTAAACGTGATTCTTTTTTAAGTGTTGAAGGTCATGCAAGTGTTCGTGCTAATTATTCCGATACGTTTCAGCGTAAGATGGTTAATCTGAAAATTTCTATGGATAGGGCTTTGAATGTTGCTAAAGGTCTTGTTAAGAAAGGTGTTCCTGTTGAGGCTATACGTACAGTGGCTTGGGGAGATGCTCGTCAGTCAGTCTTTGTTGATGGAAAAGATGCCGAATCTGCTTCGCGTCGTGTTGAAATTATTATGAAATAGCAGCTTATGCGTATGTCCGGTTAAATAAAAAAATTTAGAGGTATAAAATAATATGTCAAAGTCATTTCGTATTGGGATTGCCGGTCTAGGAACTGTTGGTGTTGGTGTTGTTAAAATCATTCAAAAGAATGCTGATTTATTAGAGCAACGCTGTGGCAGGCCAATTGAAATTATTTGTGTTTCCGCACGCAGTAAAGACAAGGATCGTGGTGTTGATCTTTCAGCTTATGAATGGGTTGATAATACGGAGGATATGGCAGGAATTGACGGGATAGATGCCGTGGTTGAACTGGTTGGTGGTTCTGAGGGAGTGGCTTATAGTTTAACGAAGCAAGCACTTGAAAATGGTGTGCATGTTGTAACAGCTAATAAGGCTCTTGTCGCTAATCACGGATATGAGCTTGCGAGTTTAGCTGAAGGTAGAGATGTTTCTTTGTCGTATGAAGCTGCTGTGGCTGGGGGGATTCCTGTTATTAAAGCGTTGCGTGAAGGCTTTGCGGCTAATCGTATTTCTTCAATATATGGAATTTTAAATGGTACGTGCAATTATATTTTAACGGATATGCGTGAAACCGGCGCTGAATTTGAGGATTCTTTAGTTGAAGCGCAGGAAAAAGGATATGCTGAGGCTGATCCTTCTTTTGATATTGACGGTGTTGATGCAGGGCATAAGATTTGCTTGCTTGCTTCTATTGCTTTTGGTGTTAAGCCTGAGTTTTCTGCTGTGCGTATGACCGGGATTCGCAGGATAACTGGTATTGATATTAAGTTTGCTGGTGAGCTTGGTTATAAGCTTAAACTTCTTGGTATTGCGCGCGATCAAGGTGGTAAACTGAATATATCTGTTGAGCCGTGTCTTGTTCCTAATAGTAGTCCATTGGCTGCTATTGAAGATGTTTATAACGCTGTTTTTATTAATGGTGATTTTGTTGATACGCCTTTACTGACAGGGCGTGGCGCAGGTGAAGGGCCTACTGCGTCTGCTGTTGTAGCTGATATTATTGATCTTGCTCGCGGGTTTAAAGTTCCGACATTTGGCATTCCTGCGGATAAGCTCAAAGATCCTGTATTTATTGATCAAGGTGAAATATTAGCTCGTTATTATTTACGCTTGAGTGTGGTAGATCAGCCCGGCGTTATTGCGGATGTTTCGGCTATTTTACGTGATTATAATATATCTATTGAAAGCATGGTACAGCATGGTCGCGCTCCAGGGCAGGCTGTATCTGTTGTTATGACGACACATAAGACAAAGTATATTGATATTGAGAGTTCTTGTGTTTTGATTGCTGAGTTGGAAACTTTACTGGATTTTCCGTGTGTTATGCGTCTTGAAGATGAACTATAAAGCTTGATTGCGCAGAATACTCGGCATAGGATGCCATTTGTGATTTTATAAGCAAAGATAGAAAATATGTCAGAAATAGAGAATTTAATGGATCGTAATGTAGCTCTTGAGGTCGTACGAGTTACGGAGGCAGCTGCGCTTGCAGCTTCAAAGCTTGTAGGGCGTGGTGATAAGGAGGCGGCGGATCAGGTTGCTGTTGATGCCATGCGTGATGCTTTTAATTCATTGCATATGCGAGGTCGAGTTGTCATTGGTGAGGGTGAGCGCGACGAAGCGCCTATGCTTTATATAGGTGAGGAAGTCGGTGATGGTAAGGGGCCTGAAATTGATATTGCTCTTGATCCTCTTGAGGGTACGGATATTACGGCAGCAGGTGGTCAAAATGCGCTGGCCGTTGTTGCATTGACGGATAAGGGCGGATTTTTAAATGCACCTGATGTGTATATGGATAAGATGGCTTTTGGTCCCGGACTTGATCCTAGTATTCTTGATCTTGATGCTCCGGTTGGTGATGTTTTGCAAAGGCTGGCCAAGGAAAAGGGCGGTAATGTTAATGATTTGACTGTTTGTATTCTTGATAGACCGCGTCATGAAGATCTTATTCAAGGTGTTCGGGCAGCTGGTGCTCGGATTATTTTAATTGGTGATGGTGATGTTTCTGCTGTAATTGCTACTACTGATCCTGATACGGGTATTGATCTTTATGTTGGTCAAGGTGGTGCTCCTGAGGGTGTTTTGGCTGCGGCAGCATTGCAATGTACCGGTGGTGCTATGTTGGCTCGTTTGGTGTTTCGCAATGATGTAGAGCGTGAACGTGCTGATAAATGGGGTATTACTGATCTTGATAAAATTTATACGACGGATGAGTTATCAAAGGGTGATAATGTTATGTTTGCAGCAACAGGCGTTACAGATGGTACGATGTTGCGTGGTGTGAGGCGTTATCCCGGCGGTGCTAAAACATCTTCGCTTGTTATGCGTTCCAAGTCAGGGACAGTGCGTCGTATTGAGGCTACACATGATTTTACTCGTAAGACTTGGATTAAGTCTATTTAGTTTTAACTATTTTTAATACATGAATGATTCTCTCAATATAGAAAAATCTCTTAATAAAGCTCGTTGGGTTTTGTCAGATGTTGCCCTTGATAGTGTTGAGAAGATTGTACGTAATCATGATTTACCTGAGATTGTGGCTAGATTGTTATGTTCTCGCGGTGTTATGGAAGAAGAAATCAAGAGTTTCCTTAATCCAACCCTAAAAGATGATTTTCCTGATCCGTTTTTATTGAAAGATATGGATGAAGCTGCGTCATATTTGGCCTCAGTTATTATAGAGAAGCGTTCTATTGCTATTTTTGGTGATTTTGATGTTGATGGAGCGACCTCTTCAGCGTTGCTTTATCGTTTTTTAAAGCATTGTGGGCGAGAGGCGCAAATTTATATTCCTGATAGGCTTACAGAAGGTTACGGGCCTAATACAAATGCTTTTCAAAAGCTTAAAGATGGTGGTGCGGAGATAGTTATATTGCTTGATTGTGGAACAACGGCTTTTGATACTATTGCTTTTGGTCGTGAAATTGGGCTGGAAATTGTTGTTATTGACCATCATGAGTCTGAAGATATTTTGCCTAAGTGTACCTATCTTATTAATCCAAAACGTAAAGATGATAGCAGTGGTTTGGAGATGTTGGCTGCGGTTGGCGTGACATTTATGATGTGTGTGGCAGTAAATAATAAATTACGCTCTGTTGGTTTTTACAAGGATAATGATATTGCTGAAGCACCGTTGAAGGATTGGCTGGATATTGTGGCACTTGGAACTGTTTGTGACATGGTTCCGCTAATTGGCGTGAACCGTTTATTGGTGCGTCAGGGGTTCAAATATATGGAAAATAGCCTTAATGTTGGGCTTAGGGAATTGGCGAATGTTGCCGGTGTTAGCTCTCCATACACAACATATCATGCAGGATTTGCATTAGGCCCTAGGATCAACGCAGGGTCACGAGTGCATCAATCTGATCTTGGGGCGCGTTTACTTTCTACTGATGATGCGGAAGAAGCTAAGAACATTTCATGGACGCTAAATGATTGTAATGATAAGCGCAAAGCTATTCAGATGGATATGGAGCGCGAAGCGTTGGAAATGGTCGAGGCTCAGGGGTTAGATCAGAAGCCATTGATTATTGTTGATGCGGAAGATTGGCATTCTGGGTTGAGTGGTCTTGTCGCTGGTCGGTTAAAAGAAAAATATGGTAAGCCTGCTTGTGTTATTTCTTATGTTGAGAATGGTTTAGGTGTGATTGAAGGACGCGGTTCAGGGCGTTCTGTTTTGGGTATTCATATTGCGCAGGCCTTTATTGATGCACGTAATGCCGGTTTGTTGGAAAGTGGTGGCGGGCATGCGATGGCTGGTGGTTTTGCTGTTTTGCCGGAAAAGCTGGATGCGTTTAAGGCATTTATGATGGAGCATATTGCTCAACAGTTTAAGTCAGTTGATGCAAATGTTGAAACGATTATTGATGCTGTATTATCGGTGCAGGGCGCACGATCTGATTTTGTTCATATGATTCACGATCATATTGGGCCTTTTGGACAAGAGCAACCGGAGCCGCTTTTTCTGTTTAGTAATGTTCGTATTCAAACTTCTGATGTAGTTGGTGAGTCGCATATACGCACTATGATTTCTGATTGGGAAGGTGGTGTGCGTATGAAGGCAATGGCGTTTAGGGCTGTTGGAACTCCGCTTGGTGATGCTTTATTGAAACAAGGGCAGCGTCCATTTCATTTGCTTGGTTATCTTAAAATTGATAATTGGAGAGGGCAAGATAAAGTGGAGATGCATATTAAGGATGGAGCTTTTGTTATGAGCGGTATGCAAGAAGGTATGATTTAGTCTTTATAAGAGTTGATTTCTATAGGTTTTTATAATAGCTCTGTGTAGAATATAAAATATAATCAATAAATTCTGATATAAAACATGCTATTTGAAAAGCTCGGACTGGGCGAAAAAACATTAAAAGCTATTAATGATTGTGGATATACTCAACCTACTCCTATACAGGAAAAGGCTATTCCTCTTATTTTGATGTCTCGTGATGTTGTTGGGCTCGCACAAACAGGAACTGGTAAAACTGCTAGTTTTACATTACCGATGATTGAAATTCTTTCAGGAGGTCGTGCTAAGGCCAGAATGCCGCGTTCTTTGATTCTTACTCCAACACGTGAATTGGCAGCGCAGATTGCCGAGAATTTTGATACATATGGTAAGTATCATAATCTGGAAAAAGCTTTGTTGGTTGGCGGTACGTCTATGGATAAGCAAATTCAAAAGCTTGATCGCGGTGTTGATGTTTTGATTGCTACGCCGGGGCGTTTGCTTGATTTATTTGAGCGCGGTAAGATTTTACTTACAGATATTAAAGTTTTTGTGATTGATGAAGCTGACCGGATGCTTGATATGGGATTTATTCCCGATATTGAAAAAATAGCCTCTATTTTGCCTTTTTCTCGTCAGACGCTTTTGTTTTCTGCGACTATGCCTCCTGTGATTCGTAAGCTTACAGAAAAGTTTCTTAGCAATCCTAAAGAGGTTTCTGTTACTCTTCCATCTTCAACTGCTGAAAATGTTGAGCAGTTTCTTGTCTGGACTGATTCCAAAAGAAAAATGGAAGTTCTTGCTGGAATTATTAAGCAAGATAATGTGAAAAATGCTTTTATTTTTTGTAATCGTAAGCGTGATATTGATGGTTTGAGTAAGTTTCTTTTTAGTCGCGGTTATGCCGCAAAAGGCTTACATGGAGATATGGCTCAGGCAAAGCGTACGGAAACGTTTCAGGCTTTTAAAGATTCTGAATTTGATCTTTTGATTTGTAGTGATGTTGCTGCCCGTGGGCTGGATGTTAGTAATATGTCGCATGTTTTTAATTTTGATGTACCGTTTAATGCTGAGGATTATATTCATCGGATTGGGCGAACCGGTAGAGCAGGTAAGGTAGGGCGGGCATGGACATTTGCTTGTAAAGATGATGTTAAATTTGTTGATGCTGTTGAAGCTCTTATCAAGAAAAAGATTACGGTTCAAAAAGCAGGAGGAGGCAAAAATTCTTTTGGCTCTGTGCCGAAAACGGTAAAGGCAGTAGATAATAAAAGCAAAGCTTCACATAGTAAGGGGCAGGAAAAGAGTAAGGGTCAGGAAAAGAAACAAAAAACATTTAAAGCATGTTCTGTAAAGCCGGTAAAACAGGAGTGTAAAAAGAGTGGAAATAAGCCATCTCAGGGTGGTATTCAGGGTTTTGGGAGTGATATTCCTGATTTTTTTGATAATTAGGTGCTTGAACTATTGCTCTTATAGGTTTTCGCTGGCACAATTATTCTTTAGGTTTGGGCATTTTCTTATGTCTTATTCATAATAATTTTTCATCAAGTATGCGCAGAGTTTTGAAAATTAATAATATTTATATCAAGCCTTTACGGTTTGCTTGTGGTCTTTTTTGTTTTTTATTTATGGCTGGTTATTCTTTTCATTTAGATGCTAAGCCGATAAAAATATATGGGCAAAATGTAGAGATTTGGCGTTATGGCTCAGAATTTTCTTCAAAGTTAGTTTCTTTGGATCGTCATCTTAAGCCGGTGCATTTAAAAGCTCCTGTTTTAAAGGGAGACAAAGGAGTCATATTAGAAGATGTAGAGGATTTTGTGCAATTACAATTTCCTGAGTTTAATAGAAAAATTTCCAGTGAGATAATTAATTTACGTAATCCGGCTTTGGTTAATGAAAAAGCCGGTGATGCTGTTGCTTTGCAAGCGGATAAGCTTGTGCATGATGATAAGGAGCAAGTTATTACTGCATCTGGAAATGTGGTGTTAGAACAAAATGGACGTATTTTAAGTGCTGATGAGGTCTTATATAATCTTAAAACAGATATAGTAATTGCCAGAGGGAATGTTGTTTTGAGAGAGATTAATAAGGATGTTCATTATGCTGATTATGTTGAGCTTAATGACAAGATGAAGAATGGTTTTATTCAGGGATTAAAAACGTATCTTCATGATGGATCTCGTTTTATTGCTAGAGAAGGTGTGCGTGAAGGTGGGGATTTTACGACAATGAAAGAAGTCATTTATACTCCGTGTGAGCCTTGTAAGAATAATCCTGATAAGTCACCTGTTTGGCAAATTAAAGCTTCTGAGGTTTCTCATGATGAGCAGGAGAAAAGGATTTCATACAAGCATGCACGTTTTGAAGTTTTAGGTGTTCCTGTTGCTTATATGCCTTATTTTTCTCATCCTGATGGCAGTGTTAAGCGAAAGAGTGGTTTTCTTTCTCCATCTGCCGGTTTTAAGAGTGAGCTTGGTGGTTTTGTAGAGAATAACTATTACTGGAATATAGCTCCTGATAAAGATGCAACTATTGGTTTAATTGCAATGACAGAAGAAGCACCGCTTGTTTTTGGTGAATATCGTCAGAGATGGGGTTCGGCTGCTCTGAGCTTGAATGGCGGTGTTACGTATTCAGGGCGTGTGGAAAATAAAGCTGGATTAGATGAGAGACAAGAGGAAGAATTGCGAGGCCATGTTTTTGCTAAAGGGCTTTGGGATATTAATAATAAGTGGCGGGCTGGAACTGATATTGCTTGGGCATCTGATGATCAGTATATGAGTCAATATGACTTTACTGATGATGATGTTTTAGAGGGAGAGTTTTATGTTGAGCGTTTTTCAGGGCGTGATTATGCTGTTGGTCGCGTTCTGGCTTTTCAGGATGTTCGTGTAAGGGATATGCGTGAAGATCAGCCGGAAGTGCTTCCCGAGGTTATGTTAAGTTTTCTTGGAGAGCCGGGGTTTATGCCGGTTATTGGTGGTAGATGGGGACTGGAAGCTTCTCTTTTGGGGTTGCATCGTAGTGGAGAAGATCAGGATATGACAAGAATGAGTCTTGAGGCAGGCTGGAATCGAAGGCTTGTTTCTGATTACGGTTTGTTGACGAGTGTTGATACAATAATGCGTGGAGATGTTTATAATACACGAGACAGAGATGTTGCTACTGTTGGTTCCGGTCGAAGCACCAGTAGTCGTGAGGCCAGATTCTTTCCTAATTTGCATGTGCAAAGCAGTTATCCGGTTGCTAAAGATTTTGAGCGTATGCAGGTAACTATTGAACCTGTTGTTGCTTTAACATTGGCTGGTAATATTGATGTAAATAGCGACATTCCTAATGAGGACAGTCAAGATGTGCAGCTTGATGCAAGTAATATTTTTGAGCCTAATCGTTTTCCCGGAATGGATAGAGTTGAAGATAAATCAAGGATTACATATGGTGTGCGTACTGGACTTTATGGATATGGTGGAAGTTATGGGAATGTTTTTCTTGGGCAAAGTTATCGTTTAGATGATGATGATAATCCGTTTCCTAAAGGTTCAGGTCTTGATAAGCAAGAGTCTGATGTTGTTGGGCAGTTTTCTGCTGTTTACGGTCAGAATTATAACTTTGATTATCGTTTTCAGTTGGCTTCTGATGATTTATCTTCGCGTAGGCATGAGGTGGATGTTTATGCAAAATGGAATAGGCTTGCTTTAGGTAGTAATTATTTATATGCAAGTGCACTTGATGGGACTGATATTAGTGAGAGTCGTGAACAACTCAAGCCATCGCTTGCTTATTATGTTACAAAGGACTGGCGTCTTAGAACAGGCGCAACGCAGGATTTAGGAGATAATCCCGGTTTAAGAGAGGCTTATCTTGGCCTTGATTATTTTGGACAGTGTTTATCATGGTCGGTAACAGGAGAAAAAAATCTTACAGATGATTCTTCTGGAGAGAGTGAAATAGAGATTTTGTTTAGGATAGGTCTTAAGAATTTAGGGGAATTTGAAAGCTCTGGTTTGCGTGTTGGGCATGTAAAAGAATAATTTTTTAAAAGAATAATTTTTGCTTTTGGTTTTTATATTTTTGGTAATTTAACATAAGGGTGTGGTTATCCGGTGGATTTAGTCTTTGAATCAAATTTTCATATGTGGTTTGTGTTTGCCCTAATGGGTATAATTGTTGTGCTCTTTGTTCGGGAGAAGATTTCGCTTGAGGTTACAAGTGCAGGGATGTTGACGGCTCTTCTTCTTTTTGGCCATTTTTTCCCTCTTCTTGATGCTAATGGTAAGAATCAGCTTGATGCTGTGGTACTTCTTAGTGGTTTTTCGAATCCTTCATTGCTTGCTGTTTTAGCTCTTCTTGTTATGGGGCAGGGGATGATTCATACTGATGCCTTGCGTGTTGTTACTAATTTATTTGCCGTTTCTAATAAGAAGATGGCATGGTTTTCTATTGTTGGAATTCTTGTTTTTGTGATGGTGAGTAGTGCTTTTTTGAACAATACTCCACTTGTAATTATTACAATTCCTTTGGTGCAGTCTCTTGCTGCATCTGTTGGTTTGTCTGATAGCAGGGTTATGATTCCTCTTAGTTATGTGGCTATTCTTGGTGGTATGATGACGTTAATAGGGTCTTCCACTAATTTGCTGGTTGCCAGTACTATGACTGAGCTTGGTTATGAGCCATTACAGTTTTTTGATTTTATTGTGCCGGGATCTATTTTGGCTGCTGTTGGCTTTGTTTATGTCATTGTTGTTGTGCCGCGTTTGTTGCCTGACAGGTCTTCAATGGCGAGAGTTTTAGCTGGTGATAAAAAAGAATTTGTTGCTGAGCTTGATATTGCTTCTGATAGCAAGTTAATTGGCATGGAGTGTGAGAAAGGAAAATTTTCTGGATTGGCTGATTTGAATGTTAAGCTTATTCAGCGTGGCGGGTATCTTATTTTACCTCCATTTGAGGGATATATTGTAGAATCCGGTGATGCTTTGATTGTTTCTGCAACGCGTGAAACGCTTACAAAAATGCTTTCCAAGTATCCGGGTTTCTTGCTTTCTGAAGAGGAAGAGGAGCTTATTAATAAACAAGATCAGGATAGTCTTGATGTTGGATCGGATTCTGATAAGTCCGGAGAGCATGTGTTGGCGGAGGTTATGATTACTCCTGCTTCGCGTATGATTGATATGTCTCTTGAGAATACCGGTCTTCATAAGCGTTTTAATACTATTGTTCTTGGTGTTCAACGTAGAGCAAAGGTTGTTCGCAGGCGTATTGGGCGTATTCGTTTGGAGGCCGGTGATTCACTTCTTGTTGCCGGAAAGCGCAGTAATGTTGATGCTTTGCGCGATAATGCAGATTTTATTGTGTTATCGGGTTCAAAACGTGATTTGCTTCTTCCTGCGAAAGCACCAATTGCAGCAGGAATTTTTTTAGCAACAGTTGGATTGGCTGCTATAGGGGTTTTATCAATTCCTGTTGCTGCAATTTCTGGGGCTGTGGGTATGGTGGTTACCGGATGTTTGAATGTCCGTCAGGCAATGCGTGCTATTGATCGTAAAATTTTCTTGCTTGTTGGCGCTATGCTTGCGCTTGGAACTGCTTTGCAGGTTAGTGGCGGGGCTTGTTTTATTGCTGAGTTTATGATGCATTTGCCTTTTGCTGATATTCCATTGGCAATGGTAGCTGTTTTATTTATTGCTGTGGCTATTACAACTAATATTTTGACTAATAATGCTTGTGCGATTTTATTTACGCCTATTGCTATGAGTTTGGCTAATAGCATTGAGGTTGCTTCTTCTTTGCAGGTTGATCTTTCTTTTATTTTTGCTGTTACGGTTTTGTTTGCCGCTAATTGTTCTTTTGCTTCGCCTATTGGATATCAGACTAATTTACTTGTAATGGGGCCCGGACATTATCGGTTTAGAGATTTCATTAAAGGTGGCGCACCTCTTGTTTTTATACTGTGGGGTACGTATATTCTTATTGTTAAATATTATTTTGGTCTGTGATTATTTTTAATTTTTTGCGTTAATATTAAATTTTCCATTTATATTAATATTTTGCGCCGTGTCTTTAACATAAAAAATTATATCTGGTTTTTGTATCTTAAAAGCAATATTTACATCTGTAAGTTTAGTTAGTTGTTTTTTATGTTTATCAGTGAAAGGCTTAAGGTTTATGAGTTTTAAATATGAAGTGAGTGTTTCAAATTTTTCAGTATAGAGCTGTCCTGATATTTTGGTTTGTTCGTCTTGGTGTTGTAGATTGAGATTAAGCTCTATTCCTTTAAAACCTGTTGATTTCATATTGGAAAATATTTGATAGCGTCTTTGTGTGCCTTCAATTGTTGCCGATAGGTTTTGCCACGGTAATCCGTAGATAGTGCTTCCACCGGCGCGTAGTTCACTTATGATGCGTGGTTGGCTTTGTTTTGTGTCTAGAATATTTATCCAACCGTTGATACGACTGGCTTTGATAAGTGGAAATTTGAATTTTCCTTCTTCTATTGCAATATCTGTTTGCCATGTTCCATTTGCATTTATGTATCCTTTTGCATTGGCGATAAAGCTTATCTGTTTTTGTTGTGTGCTTATATGTGCTTGAAACTCGGTTTGTTTTTCTTGTGTGCGTGTTTGAAGATCGTAGTTTATGGCTATACCGCCATGGTTTTCTGTGAGCAGTGATATTTGTGAGTTTTGAATGTTTATGGTTTTCAAATTTTTATTTTGTAAATGTGGGTGTATTTTATCAACGTTCCATCCTGCAATTAAGATATCACCATTTTTTAAAAGTTCACCTGTAAGGTTAAGTCCGGTTATTGTAATTGAGTTTAGTTGTTTTTTAAAAAGTAGAGATATCGGAGAATATTTAATTTCCAATTTTTCAATTGTGCTGAAATTTTCAGGATCAAGAGCAATATTTTTAAAGCGGGTTGTGTTAATGCGAAATTCAAAATTAGATAAAGTAACTCTTTCAAATCCAATGTTATTTAACATTAAAAGAGTTTGTTGTTTTGTTATGTTCGGAAGTTTTGAGTTAATAAAATATCCCGCTCCTGATATTAGGAGTAATAAAGATATTATGCAGATTGTAGTAATTTTTTTCATATTGTTTTTGAGTTTAAACGTCAATATCTTCAACAAATTCTGCATTGTCTTGAATAAATTGAAAGCGTGGTTCTGCATTTTTGCCCATTAAGCGTTCAACTAAATCATCAACTTCATTGAGGTGGCTTTTAGTGTCGTCTTCATTAGATAGTTCAGACGTTAGGTTAAGAGCTGAAATAATATCCGGTAGGGTTATTCGCAATAATGTGCGTGTTTTTGGATTCATGGTCGTTTCTTTTAGTTGTGCTGCCGGCATTTCACCAAGTCCTTTAAAGCGGCTAACCTCAATTTTTGTTTTACCTTTAAATACTGTGTTTATTAGCTCATCTTTGTGTTCATCATCTTTTGCATATGCGCTGATGTTTCCGCTAACTAATCGGTAAAGTGGCGGTTGTGCTAGATATAGGTGTCCTTTTTTTATGAGAGGTTTCATTTGTGTATAAAAAAATGTGATGAGAAGAGCGGCAATATGTGCTCCGTCAACATCCGCATCTGTCATAATTATTATGCGCTCATAGCGTAATTTATTGAGATCAAAATCTTTATCAGCATCACATCCAAGAGCCATAATGAGATCTTGAATTTCACGGTTTGCGCGGATTTTATCTTTGCTTGCGCTTACAACATTGAGAATTTTCCCACGTAAAGGAAGAATGGCTTGCGTTTTACGATTTCTTCCTTGTTTTGCCGAGCCTCCAGCACTATCTCCCTCAACAATGAAAAGCTCCGTATTAAGTGCATCGGCACTAGAGCAATCAGCTAATTTTCCGGGTAGTCGTAGTTTTTTGGTTGCAGTCTTGCGAGCATGTGCTCTATCATCGCGACGTCTTTGGCGCTCTTCTGCACGTTCGATAATTGATTCTAAAAGCTTGGTGCTGGATACAGGATCATTTGAAAGCCAGTGATCAAAGTGATCTTTAATTGCCGTATCAACAAGTTTTGTAACTGGTGTGTTGACCAGTTTTTCTTTTGTTTGTCCCTGAAATTGAGGGTCTTTGATGAAAACAGATATAATGATTGCAGCTCCGGCAATGATGTCGTCTGCTGTGATTATGGATGTTTTCTTTTGTCCGGTCATTTCTCCATAAGCACGCAGACCTTTAGATAGAGCGGTTTTCAGTCCGGCTTCGTGTGTGCCGCCTTGTGTAGTTGGGATTGTGTTGCAATATGATTGTATGAAGCCTTCTCTGCTTGATGGCCATGTGATTGCAAATTCAATATGTCCTTCATCACCATGTAATTTGGCTTTTCCGTGAAATGCTGTGGTTGTTATGATTTCTTGTTCTTGTAGAGCATCCTCAAGGAAATCCATGAGTCCTCGTGGAAAGTGGAATGTATCTTCATGTGGTATTTTGCTGTCTTGTGATATTATTTCAGGATCACATTTCCAACGAATTTCAACTCCGGAATAAAGATAGGCTTTAGAGCGAGCCATCTTATATATCCAGTTTGGTTTGAATTTAGCGTTGCTTTCAAAAATTTCAGGGTCAGGATGAAAGTATATTGATGTTCCTCTGCGATTGCTAACAGTACCGAGATTTTCTAGTTTTGATGTAGGAAGTCCTTTGGAAAAGCTTTGTTTGTATAGTTTTTTATTGCGCGCTACTTCTATCCACATTTTGTCTGATAGTGCATTTACTACAGAAATGCCTACGCCATGTAGTCCGCCTGATGTTTGATAAGATTTATTGTTAAATTTACCGCCTGAATGCAGTGTTGTTAAAATAACTTCCAGAGCGGATTTTCCCGGATATTTAGGGTGTTCGTCAATCGGGATGCCTCTGCCGTTATCTTTAATAATAATTTGATTATCCGCACTAAGATTAATTTCAATCCAGTCTGCATGTCCGGCTATGGCTTCATCCATTGAATTATCAAGAACTTCACCAATCAGGTGGTGTAGCGCACGTTCATCTGTACCGCCTACGTACATTCCGGGGCGTTTTCGTACAGGTTCAAGCCCTTCCAGAACTTCAATATCAGAAGCGTTGTAGCTATTATCTTTTTTGTTGAGTGATGAGGAAAACAGATCAGACATGATACTCATTATTTTTTAAATATAGCTTTGCCTAATGCAAAAGACTTTAGATTTTTTAGCTCTATAATGCTTTTAAATCAATAGAGTCTTTAGACCTTTTCCTATTAATTGTGTTAGAATTGCACTTGTGACGTATTTATAAGAAGGGGAGTCTTAAGGCGTGAGAAAGTTACAGTTTTTGAAAAATATGGTCTTTTGTTGCTTTTTAGTAGGTATGTTTTTTTCTGTGGAGGCACATGCACAAACGGTTTTGGATGATTATAAGATTCCAATGCCGGATATAGAGCTTATGTCAGATGAGGCATATAATGCGATATCTACTGAATATAAAGAAGTTCCTTTTGGTGATGAATCTCTTTCTTACAAAATAAGACTTCCAAATGATTGGATTAAGGAAACAGAAGCTGGTTTGGGTAGTTTTTCTGTTAGTAGTAAGGTTTTTGGTAATATTGCAAGATTTCATGGAGCGCCAAAATTTACAGGAAATCGAAGTCGCTTTACTATTCAGGTTATAGGTCTTGATTATCAACTAACGGCTGAACAGTGGTTTTTACAACATTTACTTGCTAATGGATATTCGATTCAAGGCTTTAGGATGATTGATGAAACCGAGGCAGAAGCTCTTTTTGTAATGATTGATAATAGTATTAGCTATGTTGTTCGGGCTAGTGCGCATATTAGTGGCAAGAGTGTAGTTCTGGCACAGCATTTTCTTCCTATTGAATGGTGGGATGATTCTAAAGTTAGTCAGGCTCATATTGTTTCTTCCTTTAGTTTGTTGAAAAAAGAGCAGGTATTTGTAGAGGAGATGAAGTTTTTTCATTTTCTTGATGTTACAGAGCTTCAATATCCAGCGTCATGGGAGATGCGTGCATCACCTTTGAGATCAATTGATAATATGAATGTGCAGATACTAAATGTGGTTTCAAGAACGAATAGTAAGTACGGTGGTGGTGTTAAATTTCTTAACGGTAAAATTGATGTGAATTTGGTTTCTGTTTTTGTCGCTGATTCTTTAGAAGTAGAAAAACAGGCTTATAAGGAAAGTTTTATAAAAGCGGGTCTTGTTATTCAAGATAGCCTTAATGTTGAAGAAAAATTTGTTTTGAATAAGCAGTTTTCATCTTTTAAAATTGAGGCTTTTGAGGCGATTGATACAAAAAATACTGTTCTTGATTATGAGGTTTGGCTGGCTAGTTTTTCTGCCGGTGATTATTATTATTTTGTGAGTTTGCTGACTCCATCTCGTGATGATGATTTTTATGTATGGTCTAGAAATACTCAGACATATAAACTTATTTTGAAACTTATTAAGCCTTTGGATGAAAGCATTGTTGAAAGGTAGTTATCTTCAACCGCACAAAAAACTTCGGCCACACTAATCTGCATGGCCGAAATTCAAAAATTATTAAGAAGTGAAATTATTTATTAACAGCTTCTTTCAGATCCTTACCGGCCTTAAATTTAGGCTGTTTAGATGCTGGAATTTTAATAGGCTCGCCGGTACGTGGATTACGGCCAGTTGTTGCAGCGCGATTAGCAACTGAGAATGTACCAAAACCAACCAAACGAACATCATCACCTTTTTTAAGGCTACCTTTGATGGAATCAATAACCGCATCTACAGTTTCAGCAGCTTTTGATTTAGAAATATCTGCCTTCGCAGCAACACTTGTTACAAGATCTTGCTTATTCATAAAAAAAGTCCTTTTCAATTTTAGGCATTAATCATAAATCAGTTCTAAAACATTTTTGAACTGATATCCCAATGAAAAACTCTCTATACATTAGAGTTATCAATAGTTTTTCGTCATTTAAAAAGAACCGTAAGATGTTTTTTATAGAACTGTCAATGGCGAATCACACCACCACCATCATTTTTTGCAATTTCTGACGAAACTTGCACTATTTCTTTACCAGAATCACTTTTAATAGGCTCAGGCACAGAAATTAAAGCATGTGCAAGCACTTCATCAATTGTTCTCACCGGAATAATTTCAAGCGCTTTTATAACATTAGAAGGAATATCAGCCAGATCTTTTTTATTATCCTGAGGAATAAGAACTTTCTTGATACCACCACGAATAGCACCTAAAAGCTTTTCTTTAAGCCCGCCAATTTCCATAACATCCCCACGTAAATTAACTTCACCTGTCATGGCAATTTCATTATGAACAGGAGTATTAGTAAGACAAGAAATAATAGATGTCACCATTGCAGCACCGGCAGAAGGCCCATCCTTAGGCACAGCCCCCTCAGGAACATGAACGTGTATTTGTTGTTTTTTCAACTCTTCATACTTAATTCCGTATTGCCCTGCACGGGACTTCACAAGCATTTCTGCAACAGTAATAGATTCTTTCATGACATCCTTAAGATTACCAGTCATAGAAACTTTTCCATCTTTACCGGCAAACGTAACAGATTCAATAGCCAAAATACTGCCGCCAACCTCAGAATATGATAAACCGTTAACCACGCCCACATTATTAACGTCATCAATTTCACGATTACGGAATTTACGTACGCCTGCATATTTCTCAAGACCCTTAGGAGTAATCTTAATACTGGATTTTCCCTTCATCAGAATATCTTTAATCGCCTTACGACAAAGATTAGCCAACTCACGTTCTAAATTACGAACACCGGCTTCTCGCGTATAATAACGAATAAGAGTACGAATAGTTGCATCACTAATCAAAAACTCACTCTTTTTCAAACCGGCAGCTTTCATTTGCTTCTTCAACAAATATCGCTTGGCAATCTGAAGTTTTTCATCCTCTGTATAACCGGAAATGCGAATAATTTCCATACGATCCAATAACGGACGAGGCATAGTAGATAATGAATTTGCTGTGCAAACAAACATCACATCAGACAAATCATAATCCAGTTCAAGATAATGATCTTGAAATGCACTGTTTTGCTCGGTATCTAAAACCTCCAGCAAAGCAGAGCTTGGATCTCCACGCCAATCACTACCCAGTTTATCAATCTCATCAAGCAAAAATAACGGATTCACTTTTTTTGCTTTTTTCATACCTTGTAAAATTTTACCCGGCATAGCACCTATATATGTACGGCGATGCCCTCGAATTTCACTTTCATCACGCACCCCACCTAGTGACATGCGAACAAAAGTCCTGTTTGTAGCGCGAGCAATTGATTTTCCTAAAGATGTTTTACCAACACCCGGAGGGCCAATAAGACAAAGAATAGTGCCTTTTACTTTTCCAACCCGTTGCTGAACAGCTAAATATTCAAGAATACGCTCTTTAACTTTTTCCAGACCATAATGATCTTTATCCAATATCTTCTTAGCTTCTTTAATGTTTTTCTTAACACGGGAACGATTACTCCACGGCACACTTAAAATCCAATCAAGATAATTTCGCACCACAGTAGCCTCAGCAGACATCGGACTCATCTGACGTAACTTTTTAACTTCAGTAAGCGCACGCTCTTTAGCTTCTTTAGAAAGCTTTATTTCTTTTATTTTCTTTTCAAGCTCGCCTACATCATCAAGCCCTCCCTCACCATCACCCAGCTCTTTTTGAATCGCTTTCATTTGCTCATTCAAATAATATTCACGTTGAGTCTTTTCCATCTGACGCTTTACACGACCACGAACACGTTTCTCAACCTGAAGAACACCGATCTCTCCTTCCATAAAACCGTAAATACGTTCTAAACGCTCAGCTACAGTCGCAATCTCTAGCAATTCCTGCTTTTGTCCTATTTTCAAAGACAAATGCGAAGCAATCGTATCTGCCATTTTTATAGGATCTTCAATCTGGTTAACAGAAATTATAACCTCAGGGGGAATCTTCTTGTTTAATTTTACGTATTGCTCAAAATGCATCGTCACCGCACGTGCAAGAGCTTCAACATCCTTAGTAATAGGATCTGCATCAAAAATCGGAACAGCTTCAGCTTCCAAATAAGAACTACCATCCAAAAATTTTGTGACTTTCGTACGTTCACCGCCTTCAACAAGAACCTTCACCGTACCATCAGGCAATTTTAAAAGCTGTAAAATCGTACCAACAGTTCCGACGGTATAAACATCTTTAGACTCCGGATCATCCTCAGTAGGAGACTTTTGTGTCAGCAACAAAATTTGTTTTTCTTCACGCATAACATGTTCAAGCGCTAAAACTGATTTTTCACGACCAACAAATAATGGAACAATCATATGCGGAAAAACAACAATATCCCGAAGCGGTAAAACTGCGTATGAATTTCCTTTTGTATCACCACTAAGCATGTTAAAAGCCCTATATATTTAAAAATGCATTATCTAATTATGAGAATAAATAACATCTTCTCAAAAATAGTATCAATTAAATTTAACTAAACTCACACAAATTTGATACAAAAAACGCCCAAATCAGGAATAATGAATTATAGTATCCTATAAATCTTTATTTTTTCTTACTATTATCGGAAGATTCAAGCGCAGACTCTACAACCTTATCAATCAAACCAAACGCCTTGGCTTCTTTTGCATTCATAAAATTATCACGATCCATAGCTTTTTCTATAACGGCAAGCTTTTGTCCTGTATGATGAACATAAATTTCATTCAAACGATGACGTAAACGAAGAATTTCCTGCGCCTGAATTTCAATATCTGTTGCCTGACCACTCGCTCCGCCGGAAGGCTGGTGAATCATAATACGAGAATTCGGCAATGAAAAACGCTTATCCGGCGCACCGGCTGCTAAAAGCAATGAACCCATAGATGCCGCCTGTCCAACACATACAGTAGAAACCTCAGGTTTAATGTACTGCATAGTATCGTACATAGATAAACCAGACGTAACCACACCGCCCGGTGAGTTAATATAAAAAGAAATTTCCTTTGTAGGATTTTCTGATTCAAGAAATAAAAGCTGGGCACAAATCAAGCTGGATACATGATCGTTCACTTCTCCGGTTAGAAAAATAATACGTTCCTTTAAAAGACGGGAATATATATCAAACGCCCGCTCACCGCGGTTTGTTTGTTCAATAACAGTTGGAATAAGATGATTATTATAAACTTCTAATGGATCACGTTCAGTCATTTGATATTATAACTCCTTCTTTAGATTGTCCTCTTAAGAGAATATGAACAATCTCATTATAACCGGAATATTTCTTGGCTATGCCTAGAAATAACAAGATTAAACTCAAAAACAAACCGTACCCTTGCGACGCAGTTTGTTCAAGTCCGTAATAAATAGAATTAAGAAGCTTTTTTCTTCTTGGTAGAAACTTTCTTTTTAACAGGTGCTTTCTTCTTAGTCACAGACTTCTTTTTAGCTCCTTTGCTTACAGAAGATTTTTTTGTGGTCTCAGCCTTTTTAACATCTTTTTCACCATCTTTTTTCTTTGGCTTTTCACCATCTTCCTCAAGAAGTGCAAACAACTCATCAGGTTTAACTTCTTTTTCAGTAACTTGTGCAAGCTCAAGAATATAATCAACAACTTTTTCTTCAAACAAAGGCGCACGCAAACTATCCAATGCCTGTTGATTCTTTGAATAATAATCAAAAACATCCTTTTCCTGCCCCGGATATTTCTGCGCTTCTGTAATAACAGCTTTTTGCAAATCCATATCAGAAACTTGAATACCGTTCTGACGACCAATCTCAGATAAAATAAGACCAAGCCTTACACGGCGCGCTGCAATATCTTTAAATTCAGCTTTTTCAGCATCGGTAACATCTTTCTTGTTTTCTTCAGGATTGCGCTGTTTCTCAAGTTCAAGCTGATCTAGAATGTTCTTATATTCTATCTCCAGCATACTTGGCGGCACATCAAGCTCATGCACATCATCAAGATAATCTAAAAGATCTTTTTTCACATTCATACGGCTATGCTGCTCTAACTCTTTAACAATTTGTTCAGAAACAGCTTCCCGCAAAGCCTTAACATCATCCATACCCAAAGTTTTAGCAAACTCATCATCAATCTTAGCTTCAGCAGATTCAAGCAATTCATGTACTTTAACTTCAAAAATAGCATCACGCCCTGCAAGTTCTTTTGCTCCATAATTCTCAGGAAAGCTTACTTTAACTTCTATTTCATCACCGGCCTTCTTACCTTTAAGCTGATCTTCAAATCCCGGAATAAAAGCACCGCTTCCCAACTTTAAACGATGCCCCTCTGCCTTCATACCATCTTGATGAACATCATCATCCGCAGTTCGTCCATCAAAATCAATAACAACAGTATCTCCATCTTTAGCGCCACGTTTACCGGTAACAGCCTGAGTAGATTCATTCGAAGACGCAATGCGCTCAAGAGCTTCATCAATAGAAGCGTCATCCGGCTTGGCTACAGGTTTTTCCAACTCTGCCTTTTTAAAATCAACAAGCTCAAACTTAGGTAAAACCTCAACATTCATCGTATAAACAAGATCCTTACCATCATCAAATTCTTTAACTTCGATCTTTGGCTGCATAGCAGGAATCAATTTTTTATCCTCCAGAGCCTTAGCAGATGTTTCATTAACAGCAGCTTCAAGAACTTCCCCCATAATGGTTTTGCCATAACGCTTTTTTAGCATATTCATAGGGACTTTACCGGGACGAAAACCCGGAAGTTTAATTGTCTTGCTAACCTCCTGCAAACGTGTGTCTACACGATTGTTAATATCCTTAGCTTCCACCGTCACTTCTATCTCGTGACTAAGACCATCTTGTTTTATTTCTTTTACTTGCATTGCTTTACTCTTCTTTTTCCTAAATAAATTGGTGCCCCCAGAGAGACTCGAACTCTCACTCCCGAAAGAACCGGATTTTGAATCCGGCGCGTCTACCGATTCCGCCACAGGGGCATGTTAATTTTCCATCTTTGTTAATTTCCTACCCTTACGGATAGTTAGTGCTTAATTAATTTTGCTTTAAAATTATTAAGCGAAACAACAGAAGGGTAATCTTTAATGACTCTCTTATATTATTTCAAGAATAAATTCCAAGGTGTACTTTGTTTTTTTTGATAAGTAGAATATTAGCATGACAATTCGATCCATATCAGACGTACTTAATGACTTAGTTCAGAACCTTCAAGGCGAACATATGTCTATTAACGATCTTATTGAATCGTTGCATGAGCGCGGCTTTGGGTTCTTGCTTCTTATTTTAGCTCTTCCAATGGCTATTCCTTTACCTGTTCCTCCGGGCATTAATATACTTTTAGCATCTCCGTTAATTATTCTTACGGCTCAGCAAGCTATTGGTCGTAAAAATATATGGATGCCGGAAACTATACGAAAGAAATCAATAACACGCAGGAAGCTTGAAACCATTATAAATGCTTCGATTCCATGGATACAACGTTTAGAAATTATTATTAAACCGCGATTAGGTGGAATTACACATGGATATTTTTCAAATGCCATAGGTGCTTTAGGATTTATTATGGCTCTTACAATATGCATTCCAATCCCGCTAACAAACACTATACCATCACTTGGAATTGCCTTGATGGCTATTGGTGTTATCATGCGCGATGGGCTTGCTGTTATTGTTGGAGCATTAACTGGTACACTATGGGTTGTTATGTTAGCTTATATTATTATTTTCCTTGGTACTGAAGGAATTGATATCGCTAAAGAAACCATTAAATCTGTATTATAAAAAATGAAACTAATTTTAAAAATACTTACCGACCCTGTAGCCGTTTTAAGCATTATTGCTTCAATAGCTTTATTCTCAATTTTATCAGCTCTAATCACAGAAGCTGTTTTTAAAATTGAGCCATGCATTATGTGTATCTACCAGCGAATTCCGTTTGTAATAGCATTTGTAATAACGTTAACCGGCCTTTTCTTACATAAACATCCACCTTTACAACAACTAACAATATTACTATGTGCACCGAATTTCCTGATTAATGCTTTAATGGCATTTTACCATACAGGAATAGAGCGCAAATGGTGGATATCCGCTGTTGATGGCTGTATTGCACCAAATTTTGCAGATGACCAACAGAGTATATTGGAGAATATTCTAAGTGCTCCTACTGCTCGTTGTGATGAAATTCCTTGGGCAGATCCGATTTTGGGATTATCTATGGCAAATTATAATATAATTTTATGCCTTGGACTATCCGTGTTTTGCATTCTTGCATTTATTAAGCAACGACAAATACGTTAAATCTGGCGTAGTGAATGCAAAAAATTATACGAAACACAATACTTGTGCTAGCAGTTTTATTACATGGATAAATATGATTATATTTTCACAATACCCCTTGACACTTATCATAAAACGTGATAGGAATATATACTTATACAGGGGACGATTGTATCTTAAGCACTCTTTAGCTCGTATTAACATGAATGAGAATTGGTATAATGTATTCCTGTTTTGCTTTTATTTTACCAGAAGTATTGTAAAGGCTTGATTTTTTCTGAATAAGTCATTAAAAATACCATTCCTGATTTGGGGGCGATTAGCTCAGTTGGGAGAGCACCTCGTTTACACCGAGGGGGTCGGCAGTTCGAGCCTGTCATCGCCCACCATTTTGAATGTTGCTGCCATTTTGGATTTTACCACTATTTTGGATTTTAAGAGTGTGACATTGTTCGCTTATTTCTTTAAAAGAAGCTCATGGTTCAAATTCCTCAAATAGAGCGTCATAAGACGCACGCTGTAAAAGTTCGAAACGTCATTGTTGGCGGTGATGCTCCGGTTATTGTTCAATCAATGACAAATACGCAAACTTCAGATGTGCTTGCAACGTATGAACAGATAAAGGCTTTGTTTTTAGCTGGTTCTGAATTGGTGCGTTTGACTGTTGATACAAAAGAGGCGGCTATAGCTGTGCCGAAAATTCGTGATCTTTTGAATAAGGATGATCTGGATATTCCTCTGATTGGCTGTTTTCATTATAACGGACATACGTTGCTTAGTGATTACCCTGATATGGCGCATGCGCTTGATAAATATAGAATAAATCCGGGTAATGTAGGGTTTGGTTCTAAGCGTAATTCACAATTCGAGATTATGATTGAAAAGGCTATTGAGTATGATAAGCCTGTGCGGATTGGTGTTAATTGGGGATCTATGGATCAGGGGTTGATTCTTCGTCTTATGGATGAAAATGCAGCTAGTGTATCTCCGCGTTCTTCTGATGATATTATGCGTGAGGCGTTAGTGCATTCGGCTTTGCTTAGTGCAGGTGAAGCTGAAAAAATTGGTTTGCCGGTTGAAAAGATTATTATTTCTGCAAAAGTTAGCCGTGTACGTGATTTGATTGCTGTTTATCGTGCTTTAGCTGAGCGTTCAAATTATGCGCTTCATATGGGCGTAACAGAAGCAGGGATGGGTTCAAAGGGGATTGTGGCTACTGCTCTTGCTGAAGGGATTCTTTTGCAAGAAGGCATAGGGGATACAATTCGCGCATCTCTTACACCGGAACCGAATGGTGACCGTACGCAAGAAGTGCGTGTATGCAGGGAGATTTTACAATCTTTGGGGCTTCGTAATTTTACTCCGGAGGTTACGGCTTGTCCCGGATGTGGTCGTACTACCAGTACATATTTCCAACTGTTGGCGCAAGATATTCAATGTTATCTCGATTTTAAAATGCCTGTTTGGAGTAAGGATTATCCCGGTGTGGAGTCTATGAAAGTTGCTGTTATGGGCTGTATTGTGAATGGTCCGGGTGAAAGCAAACATGCTGATATAGGTATTAGTCTTCCGGGAACAGGGGAAAGTCCGGTTGCTCCTGTTTTTATTGACGGAAAGAAATTTGTTACATTGCGCGGTGATAACATTTCTGAGAAGTTTCAGAATATTGTTGAGGCTTACGTTAAGAAACGTTTTGCATAAGGTATATTAATGCACATAACCGTTTTTTTGTATGATGTATATTTATAGTGTATAATATTATGTATATAGTAATTGAGGTGTAGTATTGGGTTTTATTAATGATCTTTTCAGTTTAGATAAGCATGATGTTATCGTGCAAGAACCTAGCTTATCAGGTAAATTTTTTGCGCTTGGAATTCCAGATAGAAAATCAGCACAGAATATATACGCAACTCCAGATATTCAAAAACAATTATCCGCTGTTCATCCAGAGTTACTGAAAACCGCTGCAGAAGTTGCTGGTTCAGATTATGTTATTTTTGTATCAAGAGAAGATATAGAACCTGAAATACGAAAACTTGATAAACAAAATGGCATGGAACGTGTACTGCATGATTCAGAATACCCGGATTACGGTAATGCTTTTTTGGCATTTGGAAGTACATTCGCAAATCCTCCCATGATTGTTTCTGCAGGCTCTGCAGAGGATGCTTATAATCAGAATGCTTCAGCAGGATTTTTTAAACATGATAATGAGACAACATATTGTACTATTACTTTACCTAATATGAATAAAACAACTGAGGATAGATTTAAAAGAACTGCTGGCATTAAAAATACTATGGTAAATGAAGATAAGGAGATAGTATTAACTCAAGTTAACATTCCTGAATCAGAGATTCTTGATAATGCTAGTACTGCTTTTATTCTTTTTCATGAAGCAGGTCATTGTGCAAAAGAGCACACTAGTAAAGGGGCCAGCACTGCAAAAGTTTTACGTCAAGAACAGGAAGCTGATAATATCGGAGCGGAGGTTACGAAATACTTATTTTCTGATAAAGGCAGAAAGGCTGCGCAGATCAAACAAGATGCTAGAAGTGTTGGGGCAATTAAATTCTTACATGACCCGGATCATAATGTTAATCTTGATTTACACCGCTATCCTTCTATTTCATCACAAGATCAAATAGATGCAATGAGGTTTATTAGTGAATCTATAATTGAACAAGCGGCTAAAGATATAGAGACTTCAACAGAAGAGGCAATTGAATTATTAAATTCTGATCCTAAATTCAAACATGAGACATTAAATAAGCTAGATCAGTTAGGTAAATTTAAGGGTAATCCTGTTGCTCAAAAATATATTTTTGATTATATGGCTGTAACAAAACGATGTGCCCCTGAATATTTTGGTATTGAACCGGATAGTTCATCTACTTTAGATAATATTAAATCGGAAGTTCCAAGTGAAAATTTATCACCTGTTGTCTTACAACAACCATCAGGCATGTAACTTAATCTTTAAATTAGAGAAAAAATACTTCCTTAATTTTTTTACATAAGTTAATCAGTTGTAATATAAATTATACTGTCAGGCTTTGCCTTCCTTGTAATGACATGTTTAAATACGATTCATGAAACTTAAACACGAAGATTTTCTCAAAGATAGAGCATATATCGGTGGGAATTGGATTAAAGCTGATGGTGGAAAATCTTTTGAGGTTTTCAATCCTGCTGATAATAGCATTATTTCAGCTGTTCCTGATATGGGAGAGAAGGAAACTTTAAATGCTATACAGGCTGCTGATAATGCATTGAAAGGTTGGTCTTCGCTTTCTGCAAAAAAGCGTGCTGTTGTTTTGAAAAAGTGGTCAGAGTTGTTGATCTATTATGCGGATTTTCTGGCAGTATTAATGACGCTTGAGCAAGGTAAGCCTATCGCAGAGGCAAAGAGTGAAGTCCTTTACGGTGCAGACTTTTTTGAATGGTATGCTGAGGAGGGTAAACGCGCTTATGGAGATATTATTCCAAGTCCTATTGATGGTGCGCGTATTTTAGTAACTAAACAGGCAATCGGAGTTTGCGGTATTATAACTCCGTGGAATTTCCCTTCGGCTATGATTGCACGCAAAGTTGCTCCGGCCTTAGCTGCCGGATGTACTGTTGTTTGTAAACCTGCGGAAGATACACCGTTATCAGCTTTGGCTTTGGCTGTTCTTGCAGAGGAGGCAGGATTGCCTGCCGGTGTGTTTAATGTTGTGACCGGTAAAGATCCAGTTCCCATTGCAAGAGCGATTTGTATGAGTGATATTGTTAAAAAAGTATCCTTTACAGGCTCTAATGAGGTTGGAAAAGTTTTGATGCGCACCTGTTCAAAGACACTCAAAAAGATTTCTCTTGAACTTGGCGGAAATGCGCCTTTTATTGTTTTTGATGATGCGGATGTTGAACAGGCCGTTGAGGGTGCAATTATTTCTAAATACAGAAATGCCGGACAAACATGTATATGCGCAAACCGGATTTATGTTCATGAATCTGTTTATGATTCATTTGTAGAAAAATTTGTAGCAAAAGTTAAAATGTTAAAGGTTGGCTCAGGGTTGGATTCCAAGAGTGTTATAGGCCCTTTAATTAATGAAGCTGCAATTCAGAAAGTGCAGGAACATATTGAAGATGCAATATCCAAAGGTGCAAAACTTGTTTTGGGTGGGTCTGTGCATAAATTAGGACATACATTTTTTGAGCCGACTGTTTTAACTGACATGAATGCTGAGATGAGAATCGCCACAGAAGAGGTTTTTGCTCCAGTTGCGCCGATATTTAAGTTTAAGAATGAGCAGAAAGTTATTGATTTAGCTAATGCAACCCACTACGGTCTTGCTGCGTACTTTTATTCCAGAGATATGGCGCGTGTATGGCACGTTGTTGAAAGTCTGGAATATGGGATTGTTGCTGTTAATACAGGCAGTTTATCCACAGAAGTCGCTCCATTTGGAGGCATAAAAGAGTCCGGTATTGGACGTGAAGGCTCAAAATATGGTCTGGATGAATATATGGAACTTAAATATGTTCTTATGTCAGGATTAAAACAGTAAAGGAAAATTATAATGCTTATTGGTGTACCTAAAGAAATTAAAACCCTTGAACATCGTGTAGGGCTTGTACCTTCTTCTGTGAAGGAATTTACGAGTCGTGGGCATGAGGTGATTGTTGAGACAGGAGCTGGTTTATCTATTAATTTTACTGATGATATATATGAAAAATCTGGAGCTAAAATTGTATCTTCCGCCTCGGAAGTATTTGAAAAAACTGATATGATTATCAAGGTAAAAGAGCCTCAACCGCAAGAATGCGATATGTTACGTGAAGATCAGATTCTTTTTACCTATCTTCATTTGGCGGCTGACCCAAGTCAGGCTAAAGCTCTTATTGATTCCGGTAGTGTTTCGATTGCATATGAAACAGTTACAGGTTCAAATGGGCATGGTCTTCCGTTGCTTGAACCTATGAGTGAGATTGCTGGACGTTTGTCTATTCAAGTTGGTGCATTTAATTTGCAAAAACATCAGGGTGGAACAGGTCGTTTAATTGGTGGTGTTCCCGGTGTTAAGCCTGCTGAAGTTTTGATTATTGGCGGTGGCGTATCTGGTTTTCATGCTGCTCAAATGGCTGTAGGGCTTGGAGCTAATGTGACTATTTTGGAAAAAGATAACGCACGTATGCGCTTTTTGGATGAGTATTTCCGTGGTCGTGCAAATGTTGTTTATTCAAGTATTGAAACGCTTGAATGTTTAGCACAGAAATCTGATTTGATTATTGGTGCGGTTCTTATTCCGGGTGCGGCTGCACCAAAATTGATTACAAGGGATATGCTCTCTACAATGATGCCGGGGACTGTGATGGTTGATATTGCTATTGATCAGGGTGGATGTTTTGAAACCAGTAAAGCAACAACGCATGATAATCCTACTTATGTTATTGATAATGTTGTTCATTATTGTGTGGCAAATATGCCCGGTGCAGTTCCTTTAAGCTCTGCTTTGGCTCTTAATCATTCAGTGCTTCCTTATGCGCTTCGTTTGGCTGATATGGGGTGGAAAGAGGCGTTGTTATCTGATGAAAATTTCCGAAACGGTTTGAATGTTTGTAAGGGTGAGATTACTCATTTGGGCGTTGCTGAATCTTTGGATCTGGATTTTAATCCCGAGCCTGCTGCTTTGGCAGCATAAAAAGCATAAAGTGTCGTTGACAGGTGCTTGCTTTACCTGTTAATAAACATTCCTCAAATGCGCGGGTGTAGCTCAGTTGGTTAGAGCGCCGCCCTGTCACGGCGGAGGCCGCGAGTTCAAGTCTCGTCACTCGCGCCATTTGATTTTTTTGCTCTGTGGTTAAATCACAATCTGTGAGATATTTACCATTTAGATAAATGTTTTCAAAAAATAGAAACGGTGGCTATTCGTCTGAGACCCTAAATTTAAGAGATTTGCTTGAGGCTATAGAACAACAATACAGAGAAGGGATATAATAGAGGTTTAGGTAGCTTTATCGAGACCTTTTGCACCGCCCTGACATTCCGGGCATTTACGGATATGAATATCACAACCATTAGCTCCATATTCATGTCCGCACGTTAAACAACGCAACCGCCAAGGCTTCGCGCTTTCGTGATTTGATGAATATGAGGAGTCTTCATTAATAACCGATTGGTTATTTAATGTTATAAAACCCGACTTTGCGCATTTATTTTTATATTTTGCCATTTTATAATTTCTTTTCACAATTGTAGCTGTTCTAAGGATGAGTTTCAATAATTTAACTTGGGGCTGTCGTAGATAAGTAAAATTATATAGGTATTAGTTTTTTTATAAATCCTGCCGATTGAATGTTTTCTTTGTGAAACCTTAGTGTTACAAAAGAGTAAAGAAAACAAGAGTTCTACATTATGGCTTCACAAGAATTACTGCTGGAATATTTACCTATTTTGCTTTTTATCATGATTGCTTGCGTAGTTTCGATTGCAGCTATTGCAGGCTCTATGCTGGCTGGTGTGCATAGACCATATTCTGATAAAAACTCTGCTTATGAATGTGGGTTTGATGCTTTTTCTGATGCACGTAGTAAGTTTGATGTGCGTTTTTATCTGGTGACATTGCTTTTTATTATTTTTGATCTTGAGATTGCGTTTTTGTTTCCATGGGCAATATCATTGGGAAGCATCGGTATGTTTGGTTTTTGTTCAATGATGGTATTTTTAGGAATTTTAACCGTTGGGTTTATTTATGAATGGAAAAAAGGCGCTCTTGAATGGGAGTGAAGGATATATCTAATGGTTCAAAATAAAACAATAATACAAGCGTCAGGCTGTGATGTACTTACAGATGTTCCTCTTCCTCCGGCTTTTGAGCAAGAGGTCGTTCCGGCTGCTGTTTCTAAAACTTTAAACGAAAAAGGTTTTTTGCTGACTCAAACTGATAATTTATTTGATTGGGCGCGCACCGGTTCTATTTGGCCTATGACCTTTGGTTTGGCTTGTTGTGCAATTGAGATGATTCATGCGTATATGAGCCGTTATGATCTTGATCGTTTTGGTATGATCCCGCGTCCATCGCCGCGTCAGTCTGATGTAATGATTGTAGCCGGTACGCTGACAAATAAAATGGCTCCTGCTTTGCGTAGGGTTTACGATCAAATGCCGGAGCCTCGTTGGGTTATATCTATGGGCTCATGTGCTAATGGCGGTGGATATTATCATTATTCTTATTCTGTAGTTCGTGGTTGTGATCGAATTATTCCTGTTGATATTTATGTGCCCGGATGTCCTCCAACTGCAGAGGCTTTTATTTATGGCCTTCTTCAGCTTCAGAAAAAAATTCAAAGAGAGGATACACGTATTGTCCGGTGATGCTCTTAAAGATCTGGCGGATTATGTCGAGGAAGAACTCGATAATTACGTTAAAGGTTATGTCTTTATAAAGAATGAGCTTGTGATAACGGCTAATTTTAAAGATATTGTTTTGGTTTTATCTTTTTTGCGTGATGATAAAGAATGTCATTTTGAGATTTTATCTGATATTACGGCTGTTGATTATCCAGAGCGTGAAATGCGTTTTGAGGTTGTTTATAATCTTTTGTCTTTACGGCATAATTATCGTATTCGTGTAAAGGTTCATGCTTCCGAAGATAGTTTTGTACCTACTGTAACTGAGCTATACAGTGTGGCTGGATGGTTTGAACGTGAAGTATGGGATATGTATGGTATTACATTTGAAGGTCATGAGGATCTACGCCGTATATTAACAGATTATGGTTTTGAAGGGCATCCTCAACGTAAAGATTTCCCTCTTAC
The DNA here is from genome assembly GCA_023140215.1 of Alphaproteobacteria bacterium. Classification (GTDB taxonomy): domain Bacteria; phylum Pseudomonadota; class Alphaproteobacteria; order Micavibrionales; family Micavibrionaceae; genus JAJRYK01. The sequence goes on along the minus strand of JAGLMC010000028.1, from coordinate 10,686 downwards.
CGGTTATGTTGAGGTGCGATATGATGACGAGCAAAAACGTATTGTTTATGAGCCTGTGAAGCTGCCTCAGGAGTTTAGAAATTTTGATTATCTTAGTCCTTGGGAAGGAATGACAAGTGTTCAGTTTTCAGGCGATGAAAAGGCAGCAGTGCAGGAACATGGTTGTTTTATAAATAAGAAAACCAGAGAGGCGGAATCGTGACGTCTGCATCCAGAAGTAATATTGTAAATGAGACGGATATAGCTGAAGGGACTCAAATCAAGTCTTTTACTATGAATTTTGGCCCGCAACATCCTGCGGCTCATGGTGTTTTGCGTTTGGTTTTAGAGATGGAAGGCGAGATTATTAAACGAGCTGATCCACATATTGGAATGCTTCATCGTGGTACGGAAAAGCTAATTGAGCATAAAACTTATATTCAGGCTTTACCGTATTTTGATCGGCTTGATTATTTAAGCCCTATGAATCAAGAACATGTTTTTGTGTTGGCAACTGAAAAATTGCTCGGAATTACACCGCCAAAACGTGGTCAATATATTCGAGTATTATTTTGTGAGATTGGGCGTGTACTTAGTCATATTTTGAATATTACAACTTTTGCTATTGATATTGGTGCTATTACGCCTGCTCTTTGGGGCTTTGAAGAGCGTGAAAAATGTATGGAGTTTTATGAGCGTGTTTCCGGAGCTAGAATGCATGCAAATTATTTCCGTCCGGGGGGGGTAGCACAAGATATGCCAGCCGGTTTGACTGATGATATAATGGATTGGGTTGGGACATTTCCCAAATATCTGGATGATGTTGATCGGCTTTTGACTGATAACCGGATATTTAAACAGCGCACTGTTGATATTGGTGTTGTCAGTAAGGATGAGGCTCTTGATTGGGGTTTTTCAGGAGTTATGCTTCGAGGTTCAGGTGTTGCTTGGGATTTACGTAAGAGTCAACCTTATGACTCTTATGATGATTTTGATTTTGATATTCCAGTTGGAAAAACCGGCGATTGTTATGCTCGTTATTTGATTCGTATGCAAGAGATGCGCGAGTCATTGAAAATTATAAAGCAAGCTATTGAAAAATTAGAAGGTATGGATGGGGCTGTGAAAAGTGATGATCGCAAAGTCTGTCCTCCTTCACGCGCAGAGATGAAAAGTTCAATGGAAGCTATGATCCATCATTTCAAGCTTTATACTGAAGGCTTTCATGTTCCGGCTGGTGAAACTTATACTGCGGTTGAAGCTCCAAAAGGCGAGCTTGGAGTTTTTCTTGTTTCTGATGGAACAAACCGTCCGTATCGTTGTCGGATTAGAACTCCGGGGTTTGTTCATTTACAGGCTTTTGATTTTATGACTAAGGGGCATCAGTTGGCTGATGGTGTGGCTATTATCGGTTCGCTTGATATTGTTTTTGGGGAGATAGATCGTTAGAGAAAATTATGAAAAAACCATTTGATCCTTATGCTGATTATCAGCCGGAAGATTTTTCTTTTACCAAGAAAAATAAAAAGAAGATTGAGCAAATTATTTCTCTTTACCCGCAAGGGAGACAACAAAGTGCTGTGATGCCGTTGCTTGATCTTGCACAACGACAAGTTGCTGAAGAGGGGACTCGGGCTGAGCCTGTTTATGGTGGATGGATTTCGCGTGCTGCAATGGATGAAATTGCCAAGATTCTTGGAATGCATAAGATCAAGGTTTATGAGGTGGCAAGTTTTTATTCTATGTATAATATTTCACCGGTTGGAAAGCATTTAGTGCAAGTTTGCACAACGACTCCTTGTTGGCTTAATGGTTCTGATGAGGTGATAAAAAGCTGTAAGTCTCATCTTGGTATTGATATTAACGAAACAACAAAAGACGGTAAGTTTACACTTATGGAAGTTGAGTGTTTGGGTGCGTGTGTTAATGCTCCGATGGTGCAAATTAATGATGATTACTATGAGGATTTAACTCCGGAGACTATCAAGGAAGTTTTGGCATTGCTTTGTGAAGATATGAAGCCTGAGATTGGCTCACAAAAAGGACGTAAGGCATCCATGCCTCTTACTGGAGCTACCAGTTTAGAGGATCAAGCAAAAAAAGCAGGGGTGGAATAAAATGCTTAACGATGAAGATCGTATATTTACCAATCTCTACGGTTTTGAGCCACATAATCTTGAACATGCCAGAAAGCGCGGTGATTGGGATAATACCAAAGCTATTCTTAAAAAAGGACGTGAGTGGATAATTGAAGAGGTGAAAGCTTCCGGTTTACGTGGCCGTGGTGGAGCTGGGTTTTCTACCGGTTTGAAGTGGTCATTTATGCCAAAAGAATTAGGAGATCGTCCACATTATTTAGTGATTAACGCGGATGAGTCCGAGCCGGGTACGTGTAAAGACCGTGATATTTTACGTAATGATCCGCATAAATTGCTGGAAGGTGCGTTGATTGCAGGGTTTGCGATAGGCGCACATGTTGCTTATATTTATATTCGCGGTGAATTTTTTAATGAAGGCTCTGCCGTTCTTGAAGCTATTGAAGAAGCTAAAGCTGCCGGTTTGCTTGGAAAAGATGCTGCTGGATCTGGCTGGGATTTTGATGTTATTTTGCATCGCGGAGCCGGTGCTTATATTTGCGGTGAAGAAACTGCGTTAATTGAATCTATTGAAGGTAAAAAAGGGCAACCGCGTAATAAGCCGCCATTTCCAGCTATGGCCGGACTGTATTCTTGTCCCACTATTGTTAATAATGTTGAGACAATTTCAGTTGTTTCAACTATTTTACGACGTGGTGCAAGCTGGTTTTCCGGCTTGGGGCTTGATGAGAAAAATGCGGGAACGAAGTTGTTTTGTATTTCCGGTCATGTGAATTATCCGTGTAATGTTGAGGAAGAAATGGGAGTTTCCCTTAGGGAGCTGATTGAAAAACATGCCGGTGGTGTTCGTGGAGGTTGGGATAATTTATTAGCTGTAATTCCCGGAGGTTCTTCAACTCCTATGATTCCAAAAGAAATTTGTGATTCTGTTCATATGGATTTTGATTCATTGCGTGAGGTTAATACAGCTCTGGGTACGGCTGGAGTTATTGTTATGGATAAATCTACAGATTTGATTTATGCAATTGCCAGACTTTCATATTTTTACAAGCATGAAAGTTGTGGCCAATGTACGCCATGTCGTGAAGGTGTTGGCTGGATTTGGCGCATTATGACTCGTATGGTTAAGGGTAATGCTAGCGTAGAAGAGATTGATATGCTTTGGGATATTACAAAGGAAATCGAAGGTAATACTATTTGCGCATTTGGTGATGCGGCTGTTTGGCCGGTTCAGGGTCTTATTCGTCATTTCCGTCCGGAAATGGAAAAGCGTATTATGGAATATCGTAAGTCTGTGGCTTGATTAAATAAAATTCAAAAAAATAGATGAAAGTGACTATATATTTATGTTTGTTTGGCGTTTTCCATATTAGGCTTAATCATTAGTCCGGCAGCAATTTCTTTATTTATACTAATTAGAATATCAAGTTTTTCTTTTTTTGGCGCAGACATAACATCAATTTCCCGTTTGAATATGAAATTTGCAAGATTGATAATGTTGCTTCGTAAATCATTTGGGCGGTTTTCTTCAGGATTTTCAAGTGCCGTGTCGTAAAATATCATCCATATCTGGCGATTATATTTAAGTGTTGATTCAAGTATTTCTTCATTAGTGTTTTCCCAATTATTTTGCAAATCTTTAAGCATTTTAGCAGATTTTAGTAAAATGCGTCCTTCAAGCTCGCGTTGATCCGGAGTGTGCGCTTGTGCATGTTGGTCATATGCATCTGCCGCTTGTGCATAAGGATTGTTCGGAGGTATACTAATTGGCATTATCTATAAGCTCTCTTTCATGATTTACTAGTTGTTTACCAAGTTTAAGCGCCTTGTAGTAGGAGCCGTTTATAATTTGTTCGTGGATTTGTATAAAAAAGATTGTACTGGACGGGGAGGCTTCTTGAATTTCTTTAACCATTTCAAAGTATTTTTCGTGATAATCTCCCGGATTTTTTGATAAGTACATACACTGAATTAAAAAGCAGGCTTTTTGACATGGAGTATCCATGTATTCCTCTTGTAAAACATCTTTTTCCCGTAATATCGGTGAGCTTCCAGCAATATGTAATCTAGTGCGCTGGCTATCATTTGTGATAACGGTTTCACCTATAAGTATTTTTTCACCGGGTTTGAGATCTATAACAAGAGGCATTGGAATTCTTCCTTTTATAGTTTGATTGCAGCTTCTGCCACGCCACTGATTGTAGCATAAAAAACATTTAAAAGAGAATAAAAACGACTATAAAAAAATGGTGGAATAGGAAAAGGCCGATAAGATTACCGGCCTTTAATTGTGTTCGAATAAACCGAATTACTATTAGAAGAGTCTTAGTACAGATTGCTGTGACTGTGCAGCCAGAGACAAAGATGTAACACCTAATTGTTGTCTGGTTTGCAGAGCTAGCAAGTTTGCACCTTCTTCGTTTTGATCGGCCACGGTAAGGTCATCAGCACCGGCTTTCAGAGTGTTGATTGTTCCTTCTGTAAAGTCACGCCGTGTTTGAATCACTGCCAGATCGTTAGCCATGGATTGACCAAAGTTCCGTACACTTGATAGAGCTGATCTTGTAGAATCAAGAGCAGATTGGACATCTACGGAGTTTGTGAAGTCAGCTTCTCCAATGCCGAGACCAAGTGATGTGAAATCCATACCGCTTGAAACGAGCGTATTATCACGATCTTCATTGAAGAAGGTTGTAAGACTGTCGTTATTGAGAAGGTTTACACCACGATAACCGGCATCTTCCACCAAATCATCAATCTGTGTACGGATAGAGTTAAAGTCATCCGTGTACTGATCAAGGTTTGCACTGGTTCCAACGAAGGTGAATAATTCACTTGTTGCATCTGTTGCAGCAGCACCGGCACCGGTCAGATCAGATGATCCCATGCCAAAGCCGAATGATGTGTCATCACCGGCAGCATCGGCATTGATCTGGATTTCAGCTTGTCCGACAGCATCATCAAATGTCAGCTTAACTTGACCTGTATCAACATCAAAGCTTGCTGTTACTTGTTCATTGATATTTGCATTATTATTTATGCCGTCAAGAAGATCTTGAACCGTATCAGTGGCAGCAAGTGATATTTCAGTACTGGATGTGCCGTCAATGATAATTTCAAAACCAACAGTATCACCAGTTGCAATATAGTTAGCGTCATCAAGCGTGTCACTTGCTTGATATTTGCCGTTTACAGTGGTTCCGCCTGAAACAGATGACTTAAGAATACGACCGGCGATTGCAGTACCACCCTGACGGGTTGTTGCAATATTATCCTCAGTGCTAACCAGATTATCTATTCCGAGGAAGGAATAACCGTCAGCACCCGGCGTAGTCGTACCGTCAGCAACACGGATAAGACCGTCTTCTTCCAAAGATTCAAGTTTTAGATGGCCGTTTGTATCAACACTGGCACGGACATAATCTTTGACAGATGCATCGGAGTTAATAGCAGCAACAACATCATAGACAGTATCACCTGCTGCGATGTTTATATCACCACTGCTTTGAACAACACCACTAGCAACATCATCGTGCTGGAACTCAATGATAAGATCATCGCCGGCAACAATTGAACCACCGGAATCTGCGACAAGATCTTTTCCTCTTAGATCTTCTGTACCGCGAATGCGAGCAAACCCTTCAGCCGCCCGTATTTCGGATTGTGCTTCAGACGCAACGGATTCAGCTTGCTCAACCATAGTGGTTAGAGCGGTGATTCCTTTATCGGCAGCTTCAATCGTTCTGATTGATTGGCCGATACCGTCAAGAAGACGGGTCAGGTCATTGGCACGGTTATCTAAGCTTTGTGCTGCAAAGAAGTTTTGAGGATTGTCTAGTGCGGAGTTTACTCTCAAGCCTGTAGCCAAACGCAATTGCGTAGTGTCAATGAGTCTTTGTGTGCTCTGTAAGGAGAGTAAGTTGCTGCGGAGCGCAGCGGTTAGTACAACATCTGAAGACATAGTTTCATTCCTTTCCTAGGTTAAATAGTGCATTCTGCACAGGCTCAATACTTGAACCTTATCTTTAACCTTATAACACAAAAATGAACGTAGAGTTAATAAGAAAAATATTTATCATCAATTTTTTATAAATATTAGATAATTTTGTGTGTGGTTATCAAGTATAGCTATGTTACCTCAGTCTCAATAATTCCTCTGTCATTTGGTCAACAGTGGATATGACACGTGTTGATGCTCCGAAAGCCCTTTGTGCAACAATCAGTTTTGCAAATTCATCAGCCAAATCAACATTTGAAGCTTCAAGCGTTGATGGTTCAACAAATCCTGCTCCACCTGTTCCTGCCGCACGAAGGTTTTCCTCACCGGATTCTTCAGATTCCGTATAGGCAGTTCCAGAAACTTCCGTAAGGCCGTTTGCATTTGCAAATGTAATTAATGGTACTTTATAAAGATCAGCAGAAGCACCGTTTGAGAATCTGGCAACAACAATTCCGTCACGTGTGATTTCTATGCCTGTTCTAAGGCCAAGCTCAGCACCATTTTGATCAGAGAAAATAACGTCAAAGTTCCCTGAGAATTGAGAAAAACGCTCAATATCCACATCAAGATTTTGAGGCTCAGAACCGTTACCCCAGTCAATAGAGCTAAGAGCAACATCAATATTGCCGTCTGTATCTTGCAGAGCATTAATTGTGCCGTCACCGTTGAAATTTAACAGTCCGTTTGTAACAGAGCTGCCATCCGGGTGTATAATTTCGAGTTTCCACCAGCCACGCTTGTTGTAAAGAAGATCGCCGGGAAGGTTTTGTGGTGTAGGGAAGTCACCTTGGCTGTATGGAGGGCTGTCTCCGGGCGCACCGTTGTTATATGGAGAACCACCGCCTGCAAGGTCATCTGATGTATAAACACCGGCTGTTAAGCCTAGTCCGCTAATAGCTGTGCCTAGACCTACTTCAGCTAGTGTAATTGTTTGCGCAGCACCGCCGGTAAAATCATCGCGCTGTACGACAAGTTCTCCGTTATTACCAAGAAATGCACTTGCTCCGGCAACATTGTTATTGATATCACTAATTATGTCACCGATTGTAACAACGGCGATATCTTCCCCACCACTAGTAGGGTTTCCTGCTACATCGTTTATTTCAAAGGTTCTAACTGCGCCGCCATCAACGGAAATAGTGAATTGATCTCCGTCAAGCAAGCCAAGATCTGTTGTAAGGTCTGTTGTTGCCGCATTAGAGGTGATTACTGATGAGGATGTAGCAGCAGGGCCGTAAGTTTTGGTGTATTGGAGGGTGATAGTTTGTGATGATCCAAGACTGTCATAAACGGTTAATCCTCTGGAGAAGTCCGCAGGGGCAGTTGGAAGAGATGTAAAGGTTTCATCTATTGTATCCGCATCCAGATTAATGGCTAGTTCTGCGTTTGATGTCGGGCGGGTTAGTCCACCAAGGAAAGCCACATCTGTAGGAACAAGTGAAACAAGATCACCTTGGTTTGCGGGAAGATCTCCATTGGCGTTAATTGGCCATGCATAAAGAATAAAACCGGCAGCATTTCTCATAAGTCCTTGTGAGTCTTCGGAGAACTGTCCGGCGCGTGTGTATAGAAATTCCTGTCCACTGTCTGTAGAGCGTTTTATTGGGAACATGCCGTTACCGGAAATTGCAGAATCTGTGCCGGAGGATGTTTGCTGAATTGATCCTTGTTGAGTTACGCGTTGAATGCGGTTCACTGATACTGTGCCCGGTGAGTAAGTTGATAAGCGGCTTTCTGTGGTAACAAGGCTTTGAAATGATGCTTCAGAGCGTTTGAATCCGGTTGTGCTAACATTTGCGATGTTGTTAGCAATAATGGCTGTATTTTGGGATTGTGAAAATAATCCTGATACACCTGTAAATAATGATCCAAAAAGTCCCATGGTTAGTCTCCTTTTTTAGTAACTGTTTTAATACGTTATGTTTATCGGTTCATGTTAGGGCTAAAGTGAAAAAGCCAAATTATAAGCGCTCGTTGTTTGAGTGCCATTATTGTCGCTTTTAATCCGTACCAGCTATAGAGCAGGGGTTTTGTAAAGTGACGAATTCTTGTTGTTGTTTTATGTAAAAGTTTCATATTTTATATTTCCTTAAGTTATTTCTATATTGTTTCTTCTGGAAGGTTGGCGCTAAGAACATTGTTGATATTTACCGACGTAGTGCCAATATTGAGGAATATTTGTCCGTTATTTGTTTCAACACCTGTGACTTGTCCATTTGCGATAGAAGAAGATGTAATTCGTTTATCATCTGAACCAATGGCATCAATAATAAATTGATAAGTGCCGGCAGGAGCGTTGCTGCCGTCACTTAATGTTCCGTCCCATGTGAATGCATTAAGCCCTTTATTTTTTGGAGCATCGGCTAAATAAACAGTTTCTCCATCGTCATTAACGATCATGATTTTTGCACGGTCTGCATTTTCATCAAGTGAGTAAGAGAGATCAACCGGTGTTGAGCCATCATATTGAAGCTCTGTATTAAGGTAGTTGATTTCCATCCCTACGTAGCTAATAGCCATAGTTAAACTGTCATTGTTGTTTCCAAGATTGTCCTTTTCAGAAGTATTCAGGATATTGCTAAGTCCAACAGCTCGATCACCAACTAGAAGGAATATTTGACCACCCTGAGTTTCTGTTCCTCTAACACGTCCTGTAACAACGGTGGTGGTATTTACAGGGTCTTGGTTAACATCAAGAGCATCAATATGTATCTCATAAGTGCCTGATTCAGCCTTACCGCCTGCAGTTAGTGTTCCATCCCAGACAAATTCATGTGCTCCGATATTCTTTGATGCATCAGTTGTGTAGACAAGCTTTCCTTGTTCATCTGTAATATTAATTTTTGAGAGAGCAGCATTACCTTCAAGAGAGTATCGTAGCTTTGTAGGTGCGCCTGTGAAGTCAAATTCTGAGCTTATATAGCTGACATCCTGACCTACATAATTTTGCGCTACGCTAAAGGCAGTGCCGATTTCCAGTGATACAAGACTATCTAGTTTCTGGTTGGTATTGATTTGTTGTTCAACTCCGGAGAATGCTACGAGTTGATTTGTGAATTCTGTTGTATCCATAGGGGATAGAGGATCTTGATTTTGAAGCTGCACAGTTAACAAATTTAGAAATTGGGCAAAATCTTCAGTAAGCTGTGTTCCGGCATTGGAAGTCTTTTGTTGTTGCTCTAGTGCGCTGTTAATTGTTACATCACTGACCATTGGTCTATTCCTTTTCGTCTTAAGCTATTAAATTATAGCGCATATGTCCGGTTTTCGGGTCTACGTGCCATGTCATGCTTGTATTTAATATTTCTATATCATCTATATTGTTTTCATCGTTTTGAGCAGTTTGGTTACGAGAGCCGTCATGCTTACCGTTGTGATTGAAATTGTGATTGTCATCGGCTAGTTCAAAGTTCATAGAGCCTTCAACATCAAGTCCGGCATTTTCAAGTATACGTTCAAGAGCATGGGCATCTCGTTGAAGCATCATGAAGGTTTCCGGTTTTTCTGAAATAATAGATATTTTCACAGTTTTGTTTTTGCTAAATTGCATACTAATTTCGACTTTGCCAAGTTCCGGCGGATCAAGCTGTAGAGCTATTGTTTTACTGCTGCCATTTAATGATTTTTGTATAGTTGTGGCTACAATTTGTGTTGCCGGATGCGGATGTGAAGCATGCTGTGCTTGTGTAATTAATTGCGTTAGATTGCCTGTGCTTGTGATGTTTGAAGTATATCCTGTTAATCCAAAATCTTCCGCTAATTCACCAAGTATTGATAAGCTTCCTGTAAGAGTAAAAGATGTCGAGGTTAAAGCGCTGAGATCAGGTTTTACATGTGCTTGCTGTGTTGCTTTTAAATTGTCATTACTTGTTGCAATTTTTGCACTTTCTTTTCCTGTAAATTGTTTGAGTAATTTATTAAATTCACCTTTGTCTTCATTGTTATGAAGAGCATCAACCATAGGTTTTTCACCAAAAGAAGGCTGTAGCTCTCCAGTATTATTGTTAACAAGCGTGTTTAGCCGTGTAAGCAGATTATGATTTGGTTTTAGATTGTTTATTTTCTCACCGGATATTTTCTCACCGGATGTTTTCTCTCCGGTTGGTAGGATGTTCACGGGTTTATTGGAAATTAAATTATTTTTGTGTGTTTGCACAGGAACTATTTTAATAAGTCCTATAAGCACACCTGTGATTGCTTCTTCTGAAATATTTTCTATAGCTGTATTTTCTAAATTTTCCTGATTCTTTAAAAGAAGCTCAGCCTGATATTTCAGGTTTGTAATGTTTTCCGGTGTTAAGTTTGTGGCAATAAATAAGGGAATTGGTTTGTTTTGCCCAATAAGCTTTTCAATTTTATCCAGTATGATCTGTAATTTGTGCTGACCATGATCTTTGTCTTCAATAGGTTCACCATCAATAAAGATGGAGTTAAGAATATCCGGAAAGTCTGTATTGGATTCTGTTTCGGCGTTAATTTCTTGTGTTACAATAGTGCCGTTTTCGATAGATTTAAGAATATCATTAAATGCTTTTTGGTTTAGATTTAGTGTTTCTGTGAGTATGGATTGTTTATCAAGTGAGAATTTTTCTATTTCTTTGGCTATTTCCG
>JAGLMC010000027.1 GCA_023140215.1 Alphaproteobacteria bacterium | reverse complement strand
TCCGCCATTAATTTCATTTACCATTAAAAAAAGCCCCATTAGGGGCTTTTTGTTTTTTTCATATATTAAAAATAATCGTTCCCCGCCGTATTTAACAGAGGTGATATTTATTAATGAATAGGAGCTTCAAAGAAATCAAAGAATAAATACATAATAATTGAAGATGAAAGAAGTGTAACAATCATTACAGGAGTTCCCTTTTTGAACCACATGCCAGGCGTAATAGCAAGGCTTGGATCTCCTTCTTTTTTAGCCAAGCGCTCAGTTAGCGTTACAATAAACACATTAGCTGTTGATCCAAGATGAGAACCGTTACCACCCATACCAACACCAAGAGCAAGACTCCACCAAAGAGGAGTTACATTAATTCCTTGTGCTTCCATTCCAAGAATAATAGGAATCATTGCTGCTGTGAACGGGATATTATCAATCGCGGCAGATAAAATAGCCGCTATCCACATAAGAATTATACAAGCTATCATTAAATCAGATTCAACAAATGGTTGAATAAACTGACCTAGATATTCCAAGAAATGTGAATGTTCCACTCCGCCAACAATTACGAATAAAGAGACAAAGAACATAAGTAAAGACAGCTCAATATCTGAAAGATATTCTTCAATTTCTAGTTTTTTATTTACGAAGAGCAATATAGTTAAACCAAGCACTGCAACAACCCATGCTTCCCAATGTAAAGCATTATGAAGTATAAATAAAACAACCATTACACATAAAACACCGACAGCAGCGTACCATGTTTTTTTATCTGTAATTACATCAGTATTATCAAATTTTATTATTTCCGGTTTTGTTGACAAAATGTCTTTGAACACAAATTTGAGAACAAATATGGCGAATATCCACGCAACAAGAACTATACCACCCATATGAATGAAGAATGTATTAAAATCAATTCCGGCAGCAGAACCAATCATAATATTAGGAGGATCACCAACAAGAGTAGCCACACCTCCGGTATTGGAAAATAAAGCCGCAGCAAGTAAAAACGGGATAGGATTTACCCGCAAAGATTGACAAATTAAGATAATTAACGGACCGAAAATAATAACAGTTGTCACATTATCAAGAAGCAATGATAAAACTGTCACAGCAGCTCCGAGCATTACCATTAATAAAAATAACCTTCCACGACTAAGCTTTGCCATCGTATAGGCAATAGCCTGAAATCCTCCAGTTGGGATCATAATGGCAACAACTGTCATCATTGCTCCAAGTAAGAAAACAACATTCCAATCAATTGCTTCAATTGCAAGTTCAGGATTATAAAAATTAAAATATTGACCAACTAAAACCATAGCTGCAGCTCCAAGCATTGCTACTTTAGTTCTATGAATTCCGTGTATTGCTTCTGTAAAGATTGATATAAAAGTCACAACTAATATTAATGCAGACACCATCATCGGCGTATCAAAAATAAGAGGAGAATGGACTATTTCAACCATTTTATCACTAGTCATTTTCTATTACTTTCTTGTTTTTTAGATATATGTTTATGGAAATATTTATGTTTTAATCTTTTTCTATGTTCAATAGAAGCTTAATAACAGATTGTGATGAAATAAGCCCAACGAGCTTATTGCTTTCTTCTTCTGTTACGGCAATAGGACTACCATAATGCGCTAAAAGACGTACACCTTCACCAATTGGCGTATCAAGATGTACAGTTTTAGGAGATTTACTCATTATTTCATTTATTTTTCGGTCTAGATGTTTTTTCAAACGATCAGACAACCATTTAGACTGTCCGGATATATGATCCAAAGAAATATCAAGTATATGCAAACCCTTTCCAACAGCCATAGGAATCGGAAGAATTGTCATTAATAATTGATGAAAACTAAATAATCCCAAAAGATTATTATTTTCATCGACAACAGGTACGCTTCTTATTTTGTGAGTGTTAAAGAGTTTAAGAGCTTCTTCAATTGTAGTTTGTGGATTTGCTGTAATTATTTTATTTTCTATCATTGCATGACGACATGGCATATTTTTTCTCCTACCATATTAAGAAATTTTGTCGCTACATAGCATGAAAGATTATCTTCTCCAAGAGGAAAATAAATTATTATTAAAATATAAAAATCTTCATAAATATCCATAATATAACAAGGTATTTTTTATCTGTTTGTATTGCTTGTTTAAAGCGTTTAAATATAATTTATAGCCTATGAGAAATAGCTTTTTAATAAGGTCATAAGTGTTATATTGCTTAAAAATTGGACAGATATTTTTTATAATATATCTTGACACTTGATAGTAAATGTGGTTACTTCCATCGCCCTTGACGTAAGGATTCTGCTATTTTAAACATTGTGCAGAAAAAATGTTGTGAGAGTAAAGTTAATAAAAATTATAAATAAAACGGAATTTATAAAATGTTCGCTGTTATAAAAACTGGTGGAAAACAGTATAAAGTTCAAAAAGATGATAAAATTGAGGTCGAAAAGCTTGACGTTGATGAAGGTGCAAAAATAAATCTGGATGAAGTTTTATTCATAGGTGATGATAATTCATCTAAAATTGGCACTCCTTTAGTTGAAGGTGCTACTGTAAAGGCAACTGTTATTACACAAAAGCGCGCACCTAAAATTACAATCTTTAAAAAGAAACGTCGTCAAAATTATCGTCGTAAAAAGGGTCATCGTCAAAATCTGACCGTTTTACAAATTACAGAAATTAAAGCTGCCTAACTAAAACGTATGGCGCAAATAGGAGATATGCATTATGGCACATAAAAAAGCAGGTGGTAGTTCACGTAATGGTCGTGATTCAGCGGGTCGCCGTCTTGGTGTAAAAAGATATGGTGGGGAAAATATACTAGCCGGTAATATTATTATTCGCCAACGTGGAACAAAATTCCGTCCCGGTAAGAATGTTGGCCTTGGCAAAGACCACACAATTTTTGCTTTACTTGATGGTCAGGTTCTTTTTTCAAAGGGAACAAATGGTGTTCCAATTGTAAATATACTTCCGGCAAATGATGGACAAACGATAGCTGCCAAGTAATCTCTCAACATATTAAAAAATTTAATGAGGGAAAGGTTAATCTTTCCCTTTTTTAATGTCTCATATAAATTTAATGCCCCGTATAAAGTGAAATGTAATGAAATTTCTAGATGAAGCAAAAATATATCTTAAAAGCGGTAGCGGAGGCGCTGGCTGTTTGAGTTTTCGTCGTGAAAAAAACATTGAGTTTGGAGGGCCAAATGGTGGTAATGGTGGTGGTGGTGGAAATATTATTTTTGAAATTGTTGAAACACTTAATACTTTAATTGATTTTCGTTATAAGCAACATTTTAAAGCTCAAAATGGGCAAAACGGTATGGGAGACAATCGTTCAGGCGCTAGTGGTGCTGATTGTATTATTAAAGTTCCTGCTGGGACACAAATTCTAGATGAAGACAACAAAGATATACTTGCTGATTTCACTGAAGATGGAGATAGCGTTATCTTTATCAAGGGAGGTGATGGAGGTTTTGGCAATGCGCATTATAAAAGCTCTACTAATCAAGCACCTAGAAAAACAACCCCCGGATGGTCTGGGCAGGAAATGGCTGTTTGGCTTCGTTTAAAGCTTATTGCAGATGCCGGACTTATTGGACTTCCAAATGCTGGAAAATCTACATTTTTAGCAAGTTGCTCTAATGCCAAGCCTAAAATAGCTGATTATCCATTTACAACACTTCATCCGAATTTAGGTGTTTTTAAAATTGGTGAGTATGATTTTGTTCTTGCCGATATTCCGGGCCTTATTAAAGGAGCTCATGAAGGTATTGGCCTTGGTCACAGGTTCTTGGGACATGTTGAGCGCACTAATGTTTTGCTTCATCTTGTGGACTGTACTCATGATAATATTATTGAAGCGTACACTGTAATAAGAAATGAGCTAAAAGAATATGGTTGTAACCTTGAAAATAAAGAAGAAATTATTGCTATAAACAAGATAGATGCTCTGGGAGAAGAACTTGCAGAAGATCAACGCTTGACCTTAGAAGAAGCTATCGGCAAGCCTGTATATAAAATATCTGCCGTTTCCGGTGAAGGAATTAAAAATATTTTGTTTAAACTTGCAGAGACAATAAATCGTGTTAAATATCAAAAAGAAGATCAGGAAGAAGAAATTTATATACCGTAAATGGATGGTATAGTTAAAACCTGAATAAAGATCAAAATGGCTCGGATTATGAAAACCACATATTTAAAAGATTACAAGCTCTACCCTTATGAAATTCAACATGTAAATTTAGATTTTGATATTCACAACGATTATACGATTATAAAATCAAATATTAGCTTTAAAAATAATAATAATAACAATGAAGCCTTGTTTTTAAATGGTGAACATCTGGAATTAATTGAACTCAAGCTCGATGGAAAGATTCTTGAGAAAGATAAACATTTTAATCTTGATGATAATGGTTTGACAATTCCGTGTCCGAGTGAAGATAAATTTACATTAGAGGCTATAACCCGCATTAAACCGGAAGAAAATACGAGACTTGAAGGGTTGTATAAATCTGGGGATACTTACTGTACACAATGTGAAGCAGAAGGCTTTCGTAACATTACATATTATCCGGATCGCCCTGATGTAATGACAACATTCACAACGAGAATTGAAGCTAATAAAGAGCATTATCCTGTTTTACTGAGTAATGGTAATCGTATGGATTTTGGAGATTCTCAAGATGGCCGTCACTTCGCAGTTTGGCATGATCCTTTTCCAAAGCCCTGTTATTTGTTTGCATTGGTTGCAGGAAATCTTGTCCATATAAAAGACAGCTTTAAAACGTGCTCCGGACGTGAAGTTGATCTGTTTATATATGTACGTTCCGGTGATGAAAGTCAGTGCAGCCATGCCATGGAATCTCTAAAGAAAGCCATGAAATGGGATGAGGATACATATGGTCTGGAATATGATCTTGATTTATTTAATATTGTGGCTGTGAATGATTTTAATATGGGGGCAATGGAGAATAAATCTCTGAATATTTTTAATACTGCGCTCGTTTTAGCTCAACAAGAAACAGCAACAGACAATGATTTTACACGTGTGGAAGGCGTTATAGGACACGAATATTTTCATAATTGGAGTGGTAACAGAGTTACATGTCGTGACTGGTTTCAGCTTTCCTTGAAAGAGGGTTTAACAGTCTTTAGAGATCAGGAATTTTCTTCTGATTTAAATTCACGTTCTGTGCAACGCATTGATGATGTATCACATTTACGATGTTTTCAATTTTCTGAGGATAGAGGCTCGCTTGCGCACCCTATTCGTCCAAATAATTATATTGAAATCAATAATTTCTATACTATGACAGTATATGAAAAAGGCGCGGAAGTCATTCGTATGATACGTACGATTTTAGGTGATAAAGAATACCGCAAAGCTACAGATTTATATTTTAAACGTCATGATGGAGACGCTGCTACTTGTGATGATTTTCTAAAATGTATGGAAGAAAGCAGCAATACTGACTTAACTCAATTCAAATTATGGTATGAACAGGCTGGTACTCCGGAAGTTATATTCGCTGGTGCTTATAATGAAAACAACAATACGTACACTATAAAGTTATCACAGCACATACCGGATACGCCGGGGCAAATGAATAAAAAGCCTATGCATATTCCAATTACTATTGGTTTATTAAATGATAATGGAGATGATATTACCGAGGAAATTCTTCATTTGAAAAAAGAAAAACAGAGCTTTATTATAGAAAACATACATAGCTTCCCTACTCCATCTGTTTTGCGTAATTTTTCTGCTCCTATTAAGCTTAAAACAAAATTAAGTGCTCAAGAACTGGCGTTTCTTATGGTGCATGATAATGATGGTTTTAATCGCTGGGAAGCCGGACAAAATTACTTTTTGCAACTACTGCATGAAATGATTGATACAGACTCTAATAAAGTTCCAGCTTCATTTTTAGAAACGTACAATGCTTTGTTAGATCGTGCATTAGATAAAAGTTCAGATAAAGCGCTTATGGCTCGTTCTATGTCTCTACCTGATATTATTCGCATTGGGCAAGATCGTGATGTAATAGACATAAACGCTATCCATAATGCTCGTGAATCAATACTTAATGCGATTGTTGATAACTGTGGAGATAAACTAATTGAGCTATATGAACAAAATCGCTCCAGTAATGATTTTGAAATCACGCCAAAAGCTATGGGGCAGCGCGCACTTCAAAATACAACTTTGTTTATTTTGTCTAATAAACTTACAAATACCGATGCTCAGCGCGTATTAGAACAATATGAAAATTCAAGCAATATGACTGACCGTATGGCAGCGTTTCATCTTGGATGTGCTATTGATGGGAATATTCATGATATAATTGTGAATGATTTTTATGAGCGTTTTAAAACATATCCTCTTGTAATTGACAAATGGTTTAGTGCACAAGCACAAATACACTTGCCGAAGACAATCCAGATTATTAATAAACTTCGGGAACATCCTGATTTTAATATCAAAAACCCAAATCGCGTACGCTCGCTTTATAGTGCATTTGCAATGATGAATCCTGTATGTTTTCATACCGCAGATGGCTCTGGTTATTCATTTTTAATGGATGCAATTATTGAGCTTAATGATATCAATCCTCAAATTGCAGCTCGGTTACTTACTCCGTTGCGTGAATGGCGACGCTATACAACAAATAATCAAGCATTAATGCAAGAAGCTTTACAAAAAATTATGACTACACCAAACCTCTCACCGAATGTATTTGAAATTGTCAGTAAAACCCTCAAAGCCTGATTTTGTTATAGAAAGCTCAATTAATGGGCTGGTTTGTGGACTTGATGAAGTTGGCAGAGGGCCACTAGCCGGATCGGTTGTTTCAGCCTGTGTTTATGTTCCTGAAAATATAAAGAGTTTTGAATGGATTACACAGATAAGAGACAGCAAGAAGCTTTCACATAAAAAGCTGGAATACCTTCATAGCCTTATTCAAGAGCATTGTATTTTCGGAATTGGAGAATGCAGCCCTGAGGAAATTGATGATATCAATATTTTACAAGCTTCTTTAGTAGCTATGAGTCGCGCTTTTAAAAATATGAACAGCAATCAGATTGTGCATGCTCTTGTTGATGGAAATCATTTACCGGAGCTTCCATGTAAGGCAACAGCTATAATTAAAGGGGATAATATATCAACCTCAATTGCAGCAGCTTCGATCATTGCCAAGGTTACACGTGATAAAACTATGAAAAAATTAGCAGAAAAATATCCTTATTATGGCTGGGAGCGCAATGTTGGCTATCCTACGAAAGAGCATCTGGCAGGCATTGCCACGCATGGAATCACTCCACATCACCGGAAAAGCTTTGCCCCTGTTCGAAGATTTATTGAAAGCTCAAATAACAGTAAATAACATGCGTAACTGGGATATATTAAACTAACTTTCAGTAACCTTATTCATTAGTGGGACTTGTTATTGTTTCTTTAATGTTATTTTCATCTGGTGTGTCAGCTGATAGTTTGTCTTCATTCTTTTTCGGCTTTACTTGCGTTTCCAAGTCAATGGAAAAAGCATAAAATGCCACAGACAAAAGAATACCGCTTGCTATAGCATCAAACGAATTACTAATCTCGCCAGATGAAGGAGAGTTTGCAAGGTACATACTTACCCCCACAGGAAATGCTGCATTTTTAAAAGCTTGTGGCCAGTTATATCCGTCGTCTTTTTTACTCATTTTAAATTCCTTTATTAAATCCAGAAACATATATACCATAATATATTCTAATTTGTCAATTTCCATATTCTTTGATGGTGGTAACAAGAGTATATTAGATCAATGTATCCCCATTTTATGCTTTTCTTCTTGACGGCGAATCAATTTTGACTCATGATTCGTTTCTTAAATATGGAGAAAAGTATAAATGTCGAGTCAAAAAACAAAACAATTCACAGCTAAAGATATTCAGGACTCAATCATTGTTGGCGATTGCATTAAGACAATGTGCGCTATTGAGAAAGAAAGTGTGGATTGTATTTTTGCTGATCCTCCCTATAACCTTCAGCTTGCCGGAGATCTCCATCGCCCTAACAATACTAAAGTTGATGCTGTTAATAATGACTGGGATCAATTTGAAAGCCTTAAGGCTTATGATGAATTTACAAAAAAATGGCTGAGTTCGGCCAGAGACATACTTAAACCTGATGGTTCAATTTGGGTAATCGGCAGTTATCACAATATTTTTCGTCTTGGATATATTTTACAAGATCTTGGATACTGGATTTTAAATGATGTTATCTGGCGCAAAAGTAATCCTATGCCAAACTTTCGAGGACGGCGATTTACAAATGCACATGAGACACTGATATGGGCATCAAAATCGGAAAAATCTAAATATTTTTTCAATTATGATTCTATGAAAGCACTGAATGAAGATTTACAAATGCGAAGTGATTGGTTCTTACCTCTTTGCACAGGTAAAGAGCGTCTAAAAGATGCAAATGGTAATAAAGCCCACCCGACACAAAAACCGGAATCATTGCTTAATCGTGTTATTATGGCCTCAACCCGTAAGGGAGATTGTATACTTGATCCATTTTTTGGTACAGGTACAACAGGAGCTTGCGCTAAAAGGCTTGGCAGGCATTATATTGGAATTGAACAAGACCGGAAATATGCAGCTTTTGCTAAACAGCGCATAAAGGATATTGAACCGCTTAAAGATGATCTTATAGAAGTACAACCCAAACGTGAAAAAAAGCGTATTCCTTTTGGCTCTCTTATAGAGCAAGGTTATTTAAAGCCCGGTGCTATACTTACAGATTTAAAAAAGCGTCATAGCGTAAAGGTTCATGTTGACGGCTCTGTTATTGCTCAAAACAAAATAGAAGATATTCGTGGCTCAATTCATAAGGTTGGAGCTGTTTTGCAAGATATTCCGTCATGTAATGGCTGGACTTTTTGGCACTATATGGACAAAGGCAAAAACTTGCCTATTGATAATTTGCGTGAGCAATTACGCACGGAAATAGGACAACATAAACAAGAACAATAATTTTCTTTAAATTGTTTTTAATTCAATTGTTTCTTTTCTCTTTTTCTGTATTGAATTGAATATAGTAAATCTGTTTTTTCTTTATCTGCATAGACTTCAACAGATTCCAAAACACCAAGAACCAATGCTTTAATTCGGCTGGTGTCTGGAGCGATATAACTTCCTTGATTTGCAAAAATCTTTACTTTTAGCACCAGATAAACATCTCGCATTTGAAAAAGATTATTTTGAGATTGTAATTGTTTTTGTAATTTCTTAAAGCTTTCAAGTTTATTTGTAATAAATTTTTCAGCTTTTTCTAGTTCTAAAGGCATGATTTGAAAATCAAATGGACGGCTAATTTCTAAAATAATTCCTCTTGGATAACCGTTAATAACATTAGATTCTCCACAAATTGAGTTTCTTGCATCCAAAGCATCAATATAAAATCTACGTATTCCTTTAATTTTATGATCTTCTATAACATCGAACTCTTCTTTTTCCATATTATAGCTTCCCAAATTAATATTTTGCATAAATTCAAACCGTAACGGGAAGTTTTTCATATTATCTTTAATATAGCTTCGAGTACCCTGCTGAATTTTTTTCCATTCGAAATCATGGAAAATATAATCTTTATAAATATCGCATTCATTAATCAGCAAAAAATTATCAATATATGTATCATTATTTATATCCAGTCTTGAAAGCCCCCAATAAAGCTGGGAAAGATTCTCCATGGTTATGGGCTCATATATTTGAGTTGAGTTATTTTGCTGTGCTGTTGCTACATTTATAGAAAATGTTATGTTAAAAATAAGTATGAAAAAAGATATAATTGAAAATAATTTCATAGTCATCACCCTATATTTGCTTTACTTTCCATTATAAGCTTTATGTGCTCTATCATCAAATTTAAAAGGTTAAACACCGTATGCGTCAGCTTTCAGAAGCAACCGCCAGAATTATAGGTAGAAATTTTAATCGTAAATATGTAGCTCTTGGACGTATTGTGAAAGTCTGGAGTGATATTGTAGGTGCGGAGCTTGCAGATAAAGCTCAACCTGTAAAAATTAATTACAGAAAAGCTAAAGTGCGTGGGGAAAAGCCTAAAGCTTCACTGGATATTGCTGTAAGTAGCTCAAATGCTACATTGTTGCATTATCAAAAAGATTTAATTCTTGAACGTATCAATCAAATTTTTGGTGAGCGTTGGGTTACAAACATTCGTTTTGTAAATATTCCAGTCAATATACTGCCCGTTAAGCGTAAAAAAATAAAAATACCTTTGACAAATATAGAGAAAAATACTCTATCCGATATATTATGTACTATCTCTGATAAAGAAATAAAAAGTAAATTAGAGAAATTAGGCACTGCTGTTGTAGAAGAAAGTAAATCATGAAAGTTAATGCAAATACTCTGCGTTCAGGTAACGTCATAGATCATAATGGTAAGCTCTGGATTGTTGTTAAAAATGAGCTTTCTAGTCCGGGAAAAGGAGCTTCCGTAGCACAAGTGGAAATGCGTGATATTCGCTCAGGAAATAAAACTAATGTAAGATTTAGAACTCAGGAAACTATAGAGCGTGTACGGCTTGAACAAGATAATTATCAGTATTTATTTTCAGATGATGAAGGTGTAACATTCATGCACACTGAAAATTATGAGCAAATTACAATCAATAAAAAACTTATTGGCACTTCTGCGGCTTATCTTCAAGATGGCATGATTGTTGAGGTGGAAACTTTTGAATCTGAACCGTTAGGTGTAAAACTGCCGGATTTTGTAACTATGGAAGTTGTTGAAGCAGAGCCTGTGGTTAAAGGACAGACAGCTACCACCTCTTATAAACCGGGTGTTTTGGATAATGGTTCTAGAATTATGCTTCCTCCCCATATCGAGACAGGCACAAAAGTTGTTGTTAAAACAGAAGATGGAAGTTATGTTGAACGCGCTAAGAATTAAACATTAATGCACTACTGTGTTATATTGTGTATGTGTAATTAATCTTCCACTTTAATGCCTTAGATTTCTCTGATACTCTTCCTAAATGACTATAAGAAAGTAAAAAATGGCCGTTTTAACAACTCCTAATCTAAATGTAATGATTCGAGCAGCGGAAAAAGCTTCTCGTTCTTTAATCCGTGACTTTGGTGAGGTTGAAAATTTACAGGTTTCTACCAAAGGGCCGGGTGATTTTGTTTCTGCTGCTGATCGACGAGCAGAAGAAATTATATTTGAAGAGCTTAAAAAAGCGCGACCTGACTTTGGTTTCCTTATGGAAGAATCAGGGAAAATTGAAGGTAAAAATCCTGATAATCGTTGGATTGTTGATCCTTTAGATGGAACAACAAATTTTTTACATGGAATTCCTCATTGGGCAATTTCAATTGCATTAGAAACAAGAGGTGAAATTATTGCCGGTGTTGTTTATGATCCGATTAAGGATGAGATATTTCATGCTGAAAAAGGTCTAGGAGCTTTTATGCGTCGTAGTCGGTTACGTGTTTCCGGACGAAGTGATTTAATGCAGGCAACTATTGCCACCGGAGCGCCTCGTAATTCAAAAGAATCCAGAGAGCAGTTTTTTAAAGAATATAATGCTGTAATGAATATTACTCCCAGTCTTAGACGTTTTGGAGCAGCAGCTCTTGATCTGTCATATGTAGCTGCGGGACGTTGTGAGGCATTTTGGGAACGTGAGCTTAAATCATGGGACGTAGCGGCTGGCTGGCTTATTGTAAAAGAAGCTGGTGGATTCGTTTGTGATATTGATAATGATAGAAATAACCCTGTGGAAACTGGAAATATTTTAGCTGCGAACGGAACACTTTATGATGATATTAAAAAAGTGTTGAAAGCTGCTTAAACGAACAGCTTGTTATGATTTTAAAAAAGATTAAATTTATTAATATTATATATTTAAGCATTATGCTTTTCACCTTTTCTATTCCTGCATTAGTGCAAGGTAGTGAAGTTGAGATTAATATGGATGTTCTTGATGGTTATCAACCGCCACCAATGTTTGAAGATAAACAAGAAACATTTATTAAACCATTAACCAAAGAGCATCAATTTAATATAAAAACAGATATGGAAATTGTTCCACAATTCACGCCTCCCAAACCTAAAATAAAGCCTCAAATAAAATATTCAGAACAATCTTATATAAATAAGGCTGAAGACTTGCTGGAGAAAAATCTTGTAACTCCTTCAGTATTTGATGTTTTGGAACAAATTGATCCGGAAATTGATATTACTGAAATAAAAACACCTATAGCTACAACAACGGAACAAAAAAATAATACTATTAAAACAGTGCTTCCTACGTCTCTTAATATTGATAACGTTAAGAAAATCACAATTACTTTTCTTTCAGAAAACGCTAATTTAACTTCTGATGTAAAACAGTTTCTCATTGAGCAAATTCTAGTTAAATCTACGAGACACCCAAATATACGCATTGAAATTCAATCCTTTGCAAGTAATATTGATGGGAATATTTGTAGTGCCAGACGTGTTTCACTGGCTCGCGCACTTGAAATTAGAGATCTTTTAATAAATCATTATATTGACCCCAAACGTATCGACATTCGGGCATTAGGAAATAAAACTAATATAAAACCAATTGATCGAGTTGACATTTTATTCTTGGAATAAGTTAGTTCGTGTGGATAATGCATTCTGTCATCCCTTGAAAACATTGACAAACAGCATGCATAAATAGAGATTCATATAGTGATCCGGCTTTATTATTATGAAAAGATATAAGGACTTCTTATGGCAAAAAATAAATTTCCATTTTTATTTATTATTATAGTAGCGGTGATTTTTATTGTGTTTGTAACAACCTATTTTTCTGTATTAATACAAGAAAATGAAGATATAGCTGAACTATCGGTAATAGAAATTGATAATGAAGATACAACAAAATCTAAAGTTGAAATTGATGTTGAAGCTGCGCTAAGTGATCGCATTATGGGTAACTCAAATTCTCCTATAAAAATAAGTGAACATAGTTCTTTTGCATGCGGTTATTGCGGTGTTTTTCATGAAACAACTTTAAAAGAACTTAAAGAAAAATATATTGATACAGGAAAAGCTTATTTTATTTTTTCTGATTTCCCACTGAATGCCCCTGCTCTTCGTGCAAGTATGGTTGCACGTTGTTTGCCAAATGATAAATATTTTAATTTTATAGAAATGCTTTTTAAAACACAGAATGTCTGGGCATATGAACGTAATTATCTTGAGTTATTACAAATAAAAGCACTTGAATTTGGTTTAAATGAAGATACTTTTAAAGCTTGTATTAGTAACGAGGAATTACAAAATGGAATCATTGCACGTCAGAAAGCATCTCAGGAGCAATGGGAAATTAATTCTACACCGAGTTTTGTTATTAATAACAAGACAGTTATTGTTGGCGCATATCCTTTTGAAAAATTTGAGAAGTTTATGACTGATGCTATTACCAAGCAAGAAGGGAGTATTCCCTAAATCCTATGGTGCAATTTACTAAACTGCGTATTAACGGCTTTAAATCTTTTGTAGATCGTACAGAACTTGAAATTGCGTCCGGTCTTAATGGTGTTGTCGGGCCAAACGGATGCGGTAAATCAAATCTTGTAGAAGCTATGCGCTGGGTTATGGGAGAAAATTCAGCAAAACGTATGCGTGGTGATGGTATGGAAGATGTAATTTTCAATGGTACATCCAAACGTACACAACGCAATATTGCAGAAGTTTCACTTTTGCTTGATAACTCAGAGCATAAAGCTCCGGCTGCTTATAACAATAGCGATGAAATAGAAATTATTCGACGAATTGAGCGTGATCGCGGTTCTAACTACAAAATTAATGGCAAAAATGTTCGCATGCGTGATGTGCAAATGTTTTTTGCTGATACTATTACCGGTGCTAACTCCCCTGCTCTTGTATCTCAAGGACGCATTACACAAATAATTAATGCCAAACCGCTTAATCGACGTTTGATTTTGGAAGAATCTGCTGGAATTTCCGGTTTATATGCACGCAGGCATGAAGCGGAACTTCGTTTAAAAGCCGCAGATACTAATATTGTGCGTATAGAAGATATTCTTGGAAGTATGGAGGGGCGGCTTGGAGCGCTTAAAAGGCAAGCTAGACAAGCTATGCGCTATCGTAATATAAATTCTCAAATCCGCCAGTTCGAGATTTTACTTGCATTTATGGAATGGAAAGAACTCAATGAACAAACTCAAACAACACAGAAGAAATTTGATATATCTGAATCCACTGTAGCGGATAAACTCATTGTTGTTACACAATTAACTAAAACTCAAAATACACAAACAGAAGATCTTTCGCCTTTACGACAAAAAGAAATAGAGGCTTCGGCTGTTCTTCAAACCAAAAGACTGGCTTTACAGCGCATCGAGGACGAAACAGATAGAATTGAACAGCTTTTACAAGAAACTAAAAACCAGTTTGCTCAAATTAACACAGATAAAAATCATGAACAGCAAAGCCTAAAAGAAAGCACAGAAGAGCTTAAACGCATTGAAAGTGAACAAGAGATTATTTTTAAAGAACAAAATGATACGAAAGATAATCTTGCCGAGAAAAAAATATCGCGTAATGCTCTTGAAAAACAAGTCATTAAACTAGAAGAACGCTATACAACACTTATGCAAAGTGAAGCAGAATCAAAAGCTCATAAACAATCACTTGAACAACAAATTCAAACAAATAATGAGCGACTGAAAATTATAACGGTGCGTAAAGAAAAAATTTCAGAGGAACTAAATTCTCTTGAAGATCAAGATGAAAATACAAAAGAAATAGATGAATTAAATACAAATATAAAAGACTTAGAAGAAAACTCTAAGAAGTTAAATGAAGATATTGAATATACTGAATCTGATAAAAATAAGTGTGAAATAGAAATTAATGATGCTCGTGTAATTGTTTCTAAAATTGAATCTAAAAAATCCAGTTTTGATACGGAAGTTACAATGTTGGAAACATTCTTTGAAAATGAAAGTAATGAACAATTTAGTTCTGTTCTTGATAGTGTAACTACGGATAGCGGATTTGAAAAAGCTCTATCACGCGCATTAGGCGATGCCCTGCTCGCTTCACTTGATGACAATGCTCCTACGTGCTGGATTACTCGAAAATCCATCAAGGATATGCCTGCTCTTCCGGAAGGCATTAAATCGTTACTCCCGTATGTTAAAGCACCAAAGGAACTTAACTTTGCTCTTAGTCAGATCGGAATTGTAAATGATGATAATCATGGGAATAATGCCGTTGAAACATTATTAACAGGTCAATCACTGGTTTCACTTAAAGGTACTTATTGGCGTTGGGATGGGTATTGTGTAAAAGCAGAAGCTTCTGACCGGAATGCATTTCATCTTAAACAAAAAAATAAATTGAAAGAACTTGGTTATAAAGCTCCTGAAATTACCAAAGATGTTGAGAATGCTAAGAACACACTAGAAAAAAGCATGTTAAAACAGGATGCTATAAATACCAAACTTAAAAAACTACAAGAAGAATCTAAAAATTCTGAGCATCACCTCACTATAAAAAGAGATTTGAAAGCAACTTTACATGAAAAACAAGCGCGTTTTGAAAGTGAAATGATTCGATTAAAAGAAACTGCTTTAATAACAAATGAGGATATAAAAACGCTTAAAGAAATTATCCTGTTGGATCAAGATCGCTTAAAAGCCTATGAATTGGAAACTTCAGAACAAAAATCTGAAGACATTGAGTTAGTTTATAAATCTTTGCAAAAAGCACGAGAAGTATATCAGGCTGCTATCCGTTCTGTTGATATATATCAACAGCAACAAAACAGTCGCAAAGCCCGCATACATGCGATTACTGATGAAAAGATTAACTTGCAAAACCGATCTATTCGATCACGAGAGCATCTTAAACAACTGGAAGAGCGTATAAACTCTTTTTCTCAAAAACTTGAAATACTTGAAAATCAGCCGCAAAATTTTAAAACTGATAAAGAAATGTTACTTGATGAAATTTCAAATTTTGAGAAAGAACGTAATGAAGCATCCGAAAAACTGGCAATTTTAGAAAATAAACTAATAGAAACTACCCGCACTCTTAAAGAATCGGAAAGCATTTTAGGAGAAACTCGTGAGATTCGTGCTGCTGCACAAGCTACTCTCATTGCACTTAGAAAACAAAATGAGGATATGGAAACTCAAATTAAAGAACAGTTTAAAATGTTGCCTTCTGAACTGCTTGAACATGCTGCTATTGATATGGATAAAAATCTGGGTGATTTAGAAAGCTTGAAGCTTAAAAAAGAAAAATTGATTCGTGAGCGTGAAAATATAGGTGCTGTTAATTTACGTGCTGATGAAGAAGCGCAAGAATTGGAAAAAGAAGTTACAACGCTTATCCATGAACGTAATGATTTAATACAAGCTATTGAAGAACTTCGTAAGGGAATTAACACTATCAATAAAGAAGCACGCACACGCTTGATTGCAGCTTTCGAGCATGTTAATGCACATTTTCAGCAACTCTTCATACGTTTATTTGGTGGTGGAAATGCGCATCTTGCTCTTATTGATTCGGATGATCCGCTCGGTGCAGGGCTTGAAATCTTTGCTCAACCTCCCGGTAAGAGTCTACAATCACTATCTTTACTTTCCGGTGGAGAACAAGCTATGACTTCCATTGCACTAATCTTTGCAATGTTTCTTACCAATCCATCCCCTATTTGTGTACTTGATGAAATTGATGCTCCTCTCGATGATGCCAATGTTGACAGGGTTTGTGATTTACTTGAAGAAATTTCCGAACGAGGAGAAACACGTTTTATTGTTATAACTCATCACCGCATAACTATGGCTAGAATGGATAGGCTATATGGTGTGACTATGTCTGAAAAAGGAATATCTCAACTTGTTTCTGTAGATTTACAACAAAGTTTTAATTTTCTTGAGGCAGCATAAAACATGAATAATGATTTAGAAAAACTAGGTAAAAAAATAAATCAAATACAACAGTCAAGAAAAGATAAAAAAGAATCTCGAAATAAGTCTGAACAAAATGGAAAAAATGCCACGAGATCATCATCAGCATTTTTAAGTTATCCTATTGCCGGATTTTTTTTAGGTTTTATGTTAGACAAATACATTGGAACAGCTCCATTTGGTATTATTATTATGCTAATTCTTGGGCTGGTTGCCGGAGTTTATCAAGCAAATCAAACTCAAAACAAGAAATGAACAAAAAAGATTGAACTTACTTATCTGCCTTATTGCATATGTTTAAAAAATCATATAAATATCTCTTCAGAAATATAAATAATAGCACTTAAAAATAAGCTCAAGGAGCTATAAGTAGTGGCAAACCCAATACATCAGTTTGAAATTCAGCCGATCATCCCTTTTGAAATAGGAAATATTGATCTTTCTTTTACTAATTCTGCTCTTTGGATGCTTATTGGTGCAGTTCTTTCAATCTCTTTTTTGATGATTGCTTCAGGTAAAAAAGCCATGGTTCCGGGGCGGTTACAGATGTTTTCTGAAATTCTTTATGAATTTATTGCCAAAATGGTTAGAGATAATATCGGTTCAAAAGGACGTAAGTATTTTCCATTTATATTTACACTATTCATTTTTGTTCTTATGGGTAATCTTTTGGGACTATTGCCATATTCTTTCACATATACCAGCCACCTTGCCGTAACAGGCATTCTCGCGCTGATTGTTTTTTTTATGATAATTATATTTGGAATTTTACATAACGGCTTAAAGTTTTTCACAATATTTATACCCCCTGGTGCGCCTTTATGGTTAATCCCTTTTCTTCTTCCAATTGAAATTATATCGTTTTTTATCCGCCCTATTACCTTATCTGTTCGTTTATTTTCTAATATAATGGCGGGTCATATAGTGCTTAAAGTTATTGCTGGCTTTGCTGCTGCTGCAGTGAGTGTTAAACTTTCCGGAATAGTAATAGGTATTTTTCCAGCTATGATTAATGTTGTTATGATGATGTTTGAATTGTTGGTTGCTCTCATTCAAGCTTATGTTTTTGCAATTTTATCGTGTGTTTACCTTAAAGACTCTGTTGATCTTCATCATTAAATCTGTATGATCGCACTCGATAAAATACTGTTTAGCTTTAAATAAAACTAGAAGGAACTGAAAATATGGACGTACAAACCGCAACTCTTATTGCCGGAGCTATTATAGCTCCTCTCCCTGCTTTTGGCGCTGCTATTGGGCTTGCTCTTTACTTCTCGGCATATACTAACGGTATAGCACGTAATCCGGAAGCAAGAGAGTATTTGGACAAGAACTTTTTCCTTATTCTCGCGCTTATTGAAGCCCTAGGTATTATTCCTATTGGTATTAGTGCTGCTCTTTTCTTTGGTTAATCTAAAAGATAAAAAGATTATGAGGAGAACCGTCATTAAACTTATTACGGAAAAATTGTATCTGCTATATGGGTCATTGTTTTTATTACCCTTTTTAAATCTACAAGCAGCTATTGCGTCTGATGGACATACTGATGTTTCTGTTGAACATCATGAATCTTCCGGAGGTCTTCCTCAGCTTAACCCTGAATCATTTCCCAGCCAGATTTTCTGGTTGGTTTTGATCTTTTTTGTTATGTATTTTGTCTTTTTAAAAAAAGTGCTACCCGGAATTTCAAGTGCTATTGAAAACAGACAAGAAAGCATTCAAAGAGATATTAATGCTGCAGAAGATTTAAAATTAGAGTCCGAGAAAGTTCATCAGGCTTATGATGATGAATTGGAAAAGTCTCGCAGTAAAGCATCAGAGCTTTTTATTAAGGCTGAAAATAAGGTAAAGATAGAAGCTACTGCTGCGATTGATGCGTTTCGTGAGCGTTCTAATAAAGAATCGCAAGAAGCAAGATTACAGATTGCTAAAGCATCAAAGAATGTAATGAAAGATATAGATCAGATTGCAGCAGAAGTTGCAAATCAGGCTACTGAAAAGCTTGTAGGTCTTTCTATAGATGTTGAACAAATAAAATCGGTTATTGATAACATTAATAAAAAGGCCGCATAGAGATAAAAAATTATGATGGATTTTCTTGGAAATACAACAAGCTGGATTTTATTTTCTTTTATTATTTTTGTTATAGTTATATGGCGATTTGGGAAACAAGCTTTTCTAAATATGCTTGATAGCCGTATAGAATCAATTCGCAAAGAAATAAAAACGTCTGAGAATTTACATGTAGAAGCTCAGGAACTTCTTGCTCAATATCAGCGCAAACATCGTGATGCGGTTAAGGATGCTGAAGAAATTATTGCTAATGCTAAAAAGCAAGCAGCAAAAATACGTAAAAAAGCTGAACAAGATTCACATGAAATTATGCTTCGTCGTGAAAAACAGCTTAAAGAACGTTTAGAACGTATGGAACTTTCAGCTATGGTGAAAATTCAAAAATATACGGCTGACCTTGCTATACAAGCAACTACCGAGGTTATTGTTAAAAATCTTGATAAAAAAGCTAATGAAAAACTTATTAATCAATCAATTAAAAATATTGCCGCTAATATCCATTAAGCTTTTATTGTAGTTCTTTTTTAATATACCACTCTTTAGTATAAGATATAATTGTTTGGTATAGTTGTTTAAGGAAAGCCATTGTCTCTTCTTTCCAATCCTCATTTATTTGAATCATCACGTTGGCAAGGATTACGTGTCGGTTTGTTAGGTGGTTCATTTAGCCCTCCTCATGAAGGACATCTACATATTAGTCTTGCTGCAATGAAAGGACTAAAACTTGATGCTGTATGGTGGCTTGTAACACCTAAGAATCCATTAAAGAACGAGCTTTCCCTTCCTTTTGAAGAACGTATGAAACTCTCACGTTCCTTTATAGATCATCCTAAAATTCTAATTACATCTCTCGAAAAAGATTTAGGTACTCATTTTACCTACAATAGTATTTGCAAGTTAAAAAAATATTTTTCAAAAACTGAGTTTGTTTGGATAAGTGGAATGGATAATGTTCATACTTTTCACAAATGGTATAATTGGCGCAAACTTCTTGAAGAAATATGTATGGTTCATCTTACACGCAGTCCGGCACGTTTTTTAGTTCAAAACTGCCCTTTACGTATGTATGGTAAACAAAAACATATTTTTATTAATAGAGCCGGATATGTGCCATTAGAGCCTTGTACAAGCTATTGGATGTTGCAAAAAAAGATGCTCGATATCTCTTCTACACAGATACGAAATAAGATTGACGAAAATCAATGCGTGCAGGCGCAGCATAGACTCTATTTGCCAGATAGATCAAAACAAAATATAATGAGTGTATGAGTTTGATAATTTTATACTGTAATCAAACGGAAAGTAGAGGGCAATGACATTAGATAAAAGTCAGAGCTTCTTATTGAATATTCACCACGTCGCATTAAGCGAATTAAATGCTGAGCTTTATTGCTCGGCTTTTTTGTGCTTAAACGGCAAGAAAGGAGGCTAAAGCCATTCAAATACATGACACTTACGGGCAAATAAGTCCGAATGATATAAAAACGCTTATCGAGCAATCATTAAGCGCAGACAAGGCAACAGATGTAGTCACGATTGATCTCAATGATAAAATGGCTCTTGCGGATTATATGATTATTGCTTCCGGAACATCTTCCAGACATGTTAGTGCTTTGGCCAAAAATATAAAAGATCGCCTTAATATACGCGGTATAAAGGATGTTCATCTTGAGGGTTTAGCGCAATCTGACTGGGTTGCTATTGATGCCGGAGATGTTATTGTTCATATATTCAGGCCTGAAGTACGTGCTTTTTATAACATGGAAAAAATGTGGGGTTCTCATCACTCACTTGATATTATTGAGGATCATCTGCAAGCATAAACTTTTGTTGTCAGGCTTATTCGTAAAGAAAAGGCACTTGCGTATTATATGCTTAAAATTGACATCATAGTTATTGGTCGTCTCAGAAAAGGTTCTTTTTTCGAGCTTTCTCAAGAATATACAAAACGAATCAAATTCTCTCTTTCTATCTATGAGTTGGAGAGTAAACATAAAAGTGCTATGGCTTCTCAAGCAGAAGAAATTAAGAAAATACAAGAACACATAAAGGAGAATGCTTTTGTTATTGTTCTTGATGAAAAGGGAAAGAGTTTACGCAGTCTTGATTTTGCCAAAACACTAGAGAATTTACAAAATACAGGAAAGAATTATCTTCAGTTTATCATTGGCGGTGCAGATGGTTTAACTGATGAAATCAAATCTCAAGCTAATCTTCTCCTCAGCTTTGGACAACAAACATGGCCACATCTTCTTGCGCGAGTGATGCTTTTAGAGCAGATTTACAGAGCACAACAAATTATGGTCGGTCATCCGTATCATCGGGAATCATGACTGTTAAAAACTGAGAGCATTTACATTTTGATACGTATTTTTTTACTCATATTTTGTCTTACTACTTTTTATGGCTCTATAGAGTCTTTAGCAACAGATATGCCTCCTATTCCTCCAAGCAAAAAAGAAAGTCTTGATAGTTTTCAGAAAAAACTGGATAAACAAAATCAAGCAAAAAAGTCCCTAGAAACACAAATGCTTTCTTTAAAAGGCAAGCTCAATAAAACAAAAAAGCAGCTTGTTGATATTGCAAAATCTATCCAAAATAATGAAAAAACACTTCAAGCACTTGAGAGCCGTATAAGTGGGCTGGAAGATGAGCAAACAAATATTCAAAATAATCTTGTAAAAGACCGCATTTCTATTTCAAGGCTTGTGTTAGCTTTAGAGCGGCTTCGTCGAGTTCCTCCAGAGGCTCTTATTGTAAAGCCTAATGCTCCTTTAAAAACAGCGCAAAGTGCTATGCTTATGCGAGATATTATTCCAGCTCTTGATAAACAAGCAGAAGCACTAAAAATAAATCTTCAAAATCTTGAAATTGTAACTAATGATTTGAAAACAAAAAAAGACAAAGCTCTTAAGGCTTCACAACTTCTTAATAATAAATATTTAAAACTCTCTGACTTGATTGATAAAAGAGAAAGACTGTATGCAAGCACACATAAGGATCTTAAAAAGCAAAAAGAAAATGTTACGCGCATATCTGCTCAGGCTAAAAATTTACAAGACCTTGTGTTAAAACTTGAAAATGATCGTAAAAGACAAAACACAAGAAATCAGGTACGCAATGCA
This sequence comes from Alphaproteobacteria bacterium, assembly GCA_023140215.1. Classification (GTDB taxonomy): domain Bacteria; phylum Pseudomonadota; class Alphaproteobacteria; order Micavibrionales; family Micavibrionaceae; genus JAJRYK01. The sequence continues at coordinate 2,663 of JAGLMC010000027.1, read as the reverse complement.
GTTCTTACACAATCTATAACTAAAATTCCATTACCCGGTCATTCTCAACTTCCTGTCGCTGGAGTTATAAGAACTGCATATAATGAGAAAGATGCTTTTGGTGCGCCCAGTAAAGGAATAAGTATTGAAGGCAGAGGCGGTGCGCTTGTGGTTGCTCCTATGGGAGGAATTATTCGTTTTGCCGGACATTTTAAGAATTACGGTAATATGCTTATTATTGAACATAAAGATGGATATCACAGTCTTATTGCAGGATTGGAAAAAGTTGATACAGTAGTAGGTCATAGTGTATCCACAGGAGAACCCTTAGGACATTTGCATTATTCAACAACTAATACTAAAAAGCCTGCACTTTATTATGAGTTAAGGCATCATGGAAAAGCAATAAATCCGGCATGTAAATTCTCTAATTTGACTTAATACATGCCCGTCAGTACGTTTTATAATTATTAAAAAAAAGGATTAATTTTTATGCGCAAATTTATTACAGGTTTTATTTTTACCTCTATTATGCTAATTGGATTTAATAGTATTCAGTATAGCTTTGCGCAGGAAGAACGAACTGCCGGTGTTCAACCTAAAACTAATACAGACCACAACGAAACATATAAACAACTCAATCTTTTCGGTGATGTTTTTGAACGTGTGCGCGAGCAATATGTTGAACCTGTAGAAGATAAAGACCTTATTGAAGATGCTGTGAATGGTATGTTGACAAGTCTTGATCCTCATTCTTCATATCTGGATGAAGAAAAATTTAAGGAAATGCAGGTTAATACTCGTGGAGAATTTGGTGGTCTTGGCATAGAGGTGACAATGGAAAACGGTTTTGTTAAAGTTGTCTCCCCTATTGATGACACACCGGCTTTTCGAGCAGGAATTCAAGCAAGTGATTATATTACTCATATTGATGAAGAGCCTGTTTTAGGCTTGATGCTTAGTGAAGCTGTTCACAAAATGCGCGGTAAAGTTGGAACTGATATTGATCTTATTATTCGACGTGAAAATACGGATGGGCCAATTGAAATTACAATTACGCGAGATATTATCAAGATTCGCTCTGCTCGACATAGAATTGAGGGGAATGTGGGATATATTCGTCTTACAACATTTAATCAAAATACAACTCCCGGTCTTAAAAAAGTAATAAAAGAGATTAAAAAAGAACTAGGTAACAAGATTATTGGATATGTTCTTGATCTTAGAAATAATCCGGGCGGTCTGCTCAATGAAGCAATTACTGTTTCGGATGCTTTTTTAGATAAAGGTGAAATTGTATCTACGCGAGGACGTTATGAAGAAGATACGCGACGTGACAATGCAACCCCCGGTGATTTAGCTGATAATCTTCCAATTATTGTTCTTATCAATGGCGGTTCGGCCTCCGGTTCTGAAATTGTTGCCGGTGCGTTACAAGATCATAAACGAGCTATTATTCTTGGCACGCAAAGTTTTGGGAAAGGCTCTGTGCAAACAGTTATTCCTCTGCATGGACATGGAGCAATGCGTTTAACAACTGCGCGTTATTACACTCCGTCCGGTCGTTCTATTCAAGCAAAAGGGATTACTCCGGACATTATTGTAGAACCTGCAAAAGTTGAATCTTATAATATTCGCAGTATGAAAGAATCTGATTTACGCGGTGCTCTTGACAGAAATAAGAATAAAGATTCTACAAACGATAAGAAGAAGAAAAATTCAAAGAGCGATAAAGATGATAAAAAAGATGCAAAAGAGGAAAAAGAAAAGCCTGTAGATTATCAGCTTTTAAGAGCTCTTGATCTTCTTAACGGTCTGTCTTTATACGGTGTTGGCGTTCAAGATTATAAATCAAACTCTATACAACAACAGGAAAGTTCTAAATAAGTGCAAATTGCCCTGAGAAAATTCCAAATGTATTTTTCTTTAAAAGCATTCCTTATAGGAATGGGCGTTGTTATTGCTATTTATCTAGCTTTATTTGTATTTGTCTTATTACGATCCAGTAAAACCATTACTGATATGGAAGAGAAATTAGTTTCTCAATCTATTTTAATTGAAAGAAATAATACGACATCAAAAAATATTACAATTCATGAGCCGGAAATTCATACAAATGCAGAAGTAAAACCAAATACAGAAGTAAAATCACATTTGGAACAACTTCCAATTATGCAAAATAATGAATTAACGCCATTTAAAAACTATAAAAAAGAATTTTTTGCTGATGGCAAACCTATGATATGCGTTGTTATTAATGATTATGGTCTTTCCAAAAAATCATCAGCTATGGCTTTAGAAGAACTTCCATCAGAGGTTTCTTTGATTTTATCGCCGTATTCACAAAATCCTGATAAATGGCAAAAACATGCAGTCGAGGCAGGACATGAAATCTGGTTATATCTTCCAATGGAAAATGAGAAAGTGCTTCAAGAAGATCCCGGACAACAAGCCCTGTTAAGTCACAAAAGCATTACATATAATCAGGAGCGTCTGGATTGGGTTCTTGCCCGTACGACAGGCTATACAGGCGTTGCAGCATATAGTGATAGTATATTTTCAGATACGGAAACGATAATGCAAAATTTATTCAAATCATTATTTTCAAAAGGACTTGGGTTTATGGAGCTTAATCCGGAATCACCGCCATTTCTTGAAACAATCGCTTTATCCAAACAAACACC
>JAGLMC010000026.1 GCA_023140215.1 Alphaproteobacteria bacterium | reverse complement strand
TTCGATATCAACGGTGAGAGTGCCGCTTGTGGAAGAACTACCGATAGCAACTGTGTTGGTTGATGTGTAGATAGTTGATGTACCGGTGTTTATGTTCCAGTCTATAGCTGGCGCGGGTTCGCCTGTGACTTTACCGATTCGCACACCTCCTAGAGAATCATCATATTCTATATAATTATTTGTTCCGTCTTTATGCCAGATATCAGTCGCATGAAAATCTGATGCGGAGAAACAATCACTGCCATCTTCATCACAGTAATTAATTGCTCCAATATCGCCTTCAACATCAACAGTAAGTGATGCACTGGTGGTAAGCTCTGTAGCAGAAACGTTGGGATCAATCATGAGTTTTCCGCCCATGAGTGACATTTGATTAGCTGTTACCAAGTTGATACCACTATGATCTCCCATAAAGATACCAAGCGCGTTCTGTCCTGAAACTATTGGGTGTACGGCTGCAGGATTTCCTAGTCCAAGGGCAAGGGAGTAATCTCCAGTTGCTCTTGTTTCCCGTCCTAGTGCGATGCTGGAAGCTCCTTCAGCTCCTGCATTATATCCCATACCTATACTTCCCCATCCGATTTGAGCTTCATCCCATTGCGTCCCTGTTACGCTTCCTGCGCGGAAGGCAGCTTGAGATTTATCAAAGAAAAGACGTGTATCATTATTAGCATCGCCATCATCATCAAGTTGTGGAGATCCGAATACGAAGTCATCTGTTGAATAAATAACAGGGGATTTTGCACGAACAACTGTTAAATTGCGTTCAAAAATACCACCGTCATTATCGGCAACGGTCTCAGGATCAAAACATTTGCTGAGATCGGCATTACAAAATTCAACAGCGCCCATCTGATTGAAGTCAAAGGCATCTCTGGCATTTGCATCATTGCCTTCATCGAGAATATTTGTAAGATTTTGTGATCCTCCAGTACCACCGCCTGAACCATGATCAGTTTCACAAGACCAGCCTGAGCCATCATTCCATTCAAGCTTTTCTGTTGCTGTATCACATGCTGCAACGGGGCCTAATTTATCGGCTGTACCAATAGTAGCTCCGCCAACATAAAACTCACTGGTGGCTAATATATCTGTACCAGTGATATTACCACCGGCTGTAATGTCGGTTCCAGCATCAAGCGTAGTTGTAGCGTTAATTCCACCTGTTGCATCAATATCACCACTCACATCGAGAGCATCATTTGGGTCATCTACGCCAATACCAACATTTCCATCATGCTGTACAACGAAAAGATTTGCACTTAAGCTGTCTTTTACGATTAGAGAATCTCCGGTTCCTGCTGCTGCTGAGCCTGTAACTGTTGTATCACCTATAAGGCCTATATCTGATGCGGTAACATCTAATGTGTTGGCAGCGGTACTGCCGGTGATATTAACTGTTCCAGCTCCCCAGCTAATTTTTTTAGTATCAGTGCTCATATTGATATCGCCTGTGATACTCATATCATCGGCAATTGTAACTGCACTGTTGCTATCACTAATATCACCGTCTATGCGTAACGTGCTAAGTAATGTTGTCGCATTTGTAACATCCAGAGTGCCAAGTAGGGTTGTGTTTCCATCGACATTAAGTGTTGTGTCAAAATCAACTATTCCTGTAGCATTTAAAGATGAAACGGTTGTTGCTCCGGTGACGTTTAACGTATCTCCAAGTGTTGCAGAGCTTGTAGCATTAAATGTTCCTGTAATGTCTAATGTCGTTGCTGGATTGTTTGTTCCGATACCAACATTGTCAGCACTGTAATAGATTTCTGTTGGTCCTCCTGCGCCGTCATTTTTCCATAGACTTGAACCTGCAGTTGACGATACCCATCCACCATTCAGATCATCACATATCTCAACTGTATGCGGTATTTCTCCTGTGTTTATTCTGAGTAAATCCCTGTTTGCAGCATCACAGGTAGAAAGTGTTGCTTGTGTTGGAAGTAGCATGGACGCTGCTCCCAGTTTAAGTTGAGCACTGGCTCCAAACGCAGCGTCACTAAGATCAATACCGTCTTGAAATTTTGCTTGTCCTTTGATTTCAAGATTTTTATCAATTTCTGCTGTTCCGGGTTCTCCACCTTTTAAACTCCATAGACCGCCAGTAGCACTATCAGCTTCAGCGTAGGTGTATGATTTTATTATATCGTCACTGCCGTTAGCTTTCGTAACGCTTGGAGCTGCTCCACCAGCACATGTGGTTTGAAATTGTCTGTCAGGGCCGGCAGATATAAGGGCAACGACAGAGTATGTATTGTCATTATCTCCAGTTCCTTCAAGTCTGTCTGCTGTGTTACCGCCACAATCACTTACATCATCTGATACTGACATAGCACCAGCATCCCATACACAGTAGCCATATTTTATGCCCCATGGGTCAACCTTGTTTGAGCCAATTTGTGCAGGAAGATTACCACCACCTGTAAGTCCGGCAACAACCGTACCGTCATGTTCTAAAGGTTCTATGAAATTATCAACGTCACAATCTCCGTCAAAACTATCTTGTACGGCCTCTAAAAGAGCAAGTCGTCCTGCAATTGTCATTTCTGCATCAGCTTGTGTTCGGCGATTTACTTCAACCATGGTGGATAAGGGGCCGCGCATTGTAGCCATAATGCCTGCTCCTAAAACACCAACAACGGCAACAGCTCCGAATAATGTAAAAAATATGTTTCCTCGCTCTGATCGTCTTCTCATGGCTTAACAGCTCCGCTTCTGCGCTTTGTGTAGCGCTTTCGTCATTGTTTTATTTGTTGTTTTGGGGCACGCAGTAGGAAGAAATAAAAGAATTATCATTTTTTAGTATCACAATTTTGTTAATAAATAATAAAATAACAAAAGTGAATATGAAAAATACATAATGAACGTATATTCAGTAAGATTCCCAAAGCTCCAAATAAATTTCCCTATTTACTATTATCAGTAAAATTTGTTTACAAAATCTTAGCAATAACCATTTTTTTTAAGAATGTTTTTTTTGGGGATATAATGGTTTTCATTTCATAATGCTGGAATTTGGTTAAGATTTTGAAGATATTGGATTATTTTTATTTTTAATAATATCTTAAGAACTCGAATCAATTTAATTATGATTCGTTAATTATGATGAGTTTTGTTGTTGAAGAGGTACATTAAATTTCGTTAGTGTGTGTTTTTGCTGAGATCTCAGTATTTCAAGGTTAAAATCTTGAATAAGCTCATTAAATACTTTGTACCAGTTAATCTCTGCTTTTAGGTGTAAAAACACAGAGCCAAGACCTAGTGCAGCTCGATCCATAAAAACAAATTCTCGAGGGATAGCAATTCCGCCATTTGTATTACTGGCTTCATGAAGTTGTTTATGAACTTTTTCAGCGGTTTCTCTACCGTAAATACCATTTGTAATTTCTCCTATTGGTCTGATTTTATCATCCATAACAGGGCCGTATAGGAATTTAGCCCAAATATTAAGAGCGTTTATTTGTTCTTTGGAAAGATTTTTAAATCCCCATGTTTCGTAAGCATGGACAGCTAGATTTATATCATCGTTCATTAGGGCGTTATAAAGATTGATTACGCCTCCTACAAATTCTGGTGGAAAGACCCGTACACAGCCAAAATCCAGTAGGTTAATTGTCATGTCTTTTCGAACAGTATAATTTCCTAAATGTGGATCTCCATGAATTGTGCCGTAATAATAAAGCGGTACATACCATGCACGAAACATATTCATAGCTAGTTGGTTACGTTGATCTTGATGTGCTTTTACAAAATTAAGAATTTTTTCTCCATCCAGCCATGTAGTGGTAAGCAGTCGATCAGTTGAAAGGCTATCAATGACTTCCGGTACATGTACTCCAGATTCGTTTTTAAGAATATGGGCGTATAATTTACAATGACGTGCTTCAAGATCGTAGTCTAGTTCTTCATTAAGGCGTTCGGTTAATTCAGCGTGGATATTTTTTGTTTGTATAGTTTTATCATAGTGCTCATACATGCCGAGAATGATTTTAAGCTGATTGAGGTCTGTATCAATTGCTGATTTCATATCTGGATATTGAAGTTTACAAGCTAGTTGTATATTTTCTTTTTTAGCATTATGTATGATATTTAATTGGCTATTTTTGGCTAATGCCTTGTGAACTTGCCCTAAACTTGCAGCGGCAGCGGCTTCTTTTTCAAAAGATATAAATTTATTTTGCCAATCTGAGCCTAGTTCTGTTTTCATGCGACGACGTACAAAAGGCCAGCCCATTGACGGAGCGTTAGATTGTAGTTGTTGAAATGCTTTTGTGTATTCTGGAGGGAGAGCTTCTGGAATTGTAGCAAGAATTTGCCCGATTTTCATTAGTGGGCCTTTTAGAGTTCCAAGAGCAAGAACCAGTTTTTCTGCATGTTCTTTGCGCTTAATATCAATACCTAAAAATTTTTCTCCTGCAAGTTTTGTTGCGAGTCCTGCCATTGTTCCCGAAACTTTACCATAACGCTTTATCCGTGTGGTAAACGTATTTTCACGAGGCTTTTTTTCGTTATTTATTGGTTTATCTATTTGTTTGTCTGTTGTGCTCATATTTGTAAAATGATGCTTTTATAGTAAAAGTCTACAAAAAAGCATCTTTCTTTCTGATGAAATTTATGCACTCTGGAATATATGGAGAAAAATAATATAATAAAAGCCAGAGATGAAATTCTTTTAAAGGCGTTATCATATATTTCTTTTGATGGTTGGACATGGGATATTGTTTGTAAAGCTTCAGAAGATGTTGGATGTGATAAGGCTACATTGCTTTTGATTTTTCCTGATCGTATGGTTGATGTGCTGGATGGTTTTTCTGATATGGCAGATCGAGCCATGCTTGAAGCTCTTGAGTATAAAAACCCTTTAGAGATGCGTGTTAGAGATCGTGTTAGTGCAGGAGTTATTGCGCGTTTTGAGTGGTTACAGCAATATAAGAATGCTGTTCGTCAAAGTTTGCGATTTTGGATTATACCTTTCCGTAAACCACAGGTTAGTAAGAGTATATGGCGGAGCGCAGATCATATTTGGAATTGGGCAGGAGATAATTCTAAAGATTATAATCATTATACAAAACGAGTTTTGTTAAGTGGTGTTATTATTTCTACAACATTTGCGTGGTTAAAAGATTCTTCTGAGGATATGGGAGGTACAAAAATCTTTCTAGACAGACGAATAGAAAATGTTATGCAATTAGGTGAAATACTTAGAAGGTTTAAGCAAGTATCATGAAAAAGAAATTTTTATTTTTTATAGCTGTAAGTGTTTTGGGCTTTTTGTTTATTGCTCCTTTTCCAGCTCAAGCTAATTTAATTGAGTTTTTTTTCCCCTCATTGCGCAAGATGGAATATGATCCTTCAGAAACACTTCAGGCGCCATTTGCAGATAAAAAAGCTCAAGAAGCAAAGCCTTTAGCAAAAGGACAGTTACCGGAAAATGCTCTGGCTTTAAACTTACCACATAGAATTGATGATGATATTGGTAAATGGGTGATTACAGTAATTTCTGAATCTTTATCATTTACGGAAAAGAATTATCATGATGATCTTAAAAAAACAAAAACATATTTTACCACTAAAGGCCGTAATCAATATGCTAAGTTTTTACGGAATAAAAGTATTATAAAGGTTCTTGAATCAGAAAAATTTTATATTCGTAACTTTGTTGAAGATACTCCGTTTATATTAAATAAAGGAGCTCTGGATGGCAGTTACCATTGGTTGTTTGAAGTACCGGTTGTACTTAGCTATATGGATAGATCAATGATTGATTACAAAGAATTTGATTCTGTTAATCAAAAGATTGTTTTAACAATTCAAGTAGGACGTTTTGTTGATGCGGAAAATGAATCAGGAGTTTTGATTGAGCTTTGGGATGGACGTTTAAAGAAATCGGATAAAAATAATAAATAGATATATTGGCAAAAGTTTAATTTTCTCTACAATCATTTAAATCGAATCAATTTAACGCTGATGCTGTAAGGAGCTTTTTGCATGTCCGAGAATGTAGCTACTTTTAACCCGTCTAATATTGAAAATAAAGATCAAATACAAAATGCTAATGATGATGAAACGCAAGATGTCGGAGGTGTTGCTGGAAAACGGTTACGCAGCTTTATTGAGCGCATAGAGCGTTTGGAAGAAGAAAAATTTGCGCTGATGGAAGACATTAAAGAAATTTATGCTGAAGCTAAGGGAGTTGGTTTTGATTCCAAGACTATGCGTAAAATTGTTTCTTTACGTAAAATGGATTCTGAAAAGCGTCGTGAAGCAGATGAATTGCTTGATTTATACCGCTCTGCAATTGGAATGGCTTAAAATTCCTAAAATTAGTATGTACGTGCTTGCGGATTACTTCTCTTTAGCGTAACATTTTTGATTAATAATGTGTTTTTTTAAACCAGATTTTATTTTAAGGGCTTTCGGTAATGAGTTTTGATAAAAAAGCGGTTTATATTGAACGCTCTGATTTTCACAGTCTTTTTAATGTATTGAAAGATCATGGGTATAGTATTGTTGGCCCTACAGTGCAAAAAAATGCGATTGTTTATGATAAGCTTGATTCAGTTGATATGTTGCCACAAGGATGGGGCGATGAGCAAGGCGCTGGAATTTATCGCATTAAAAAACTAGATAGCGCTCCTGAAGTTTCTGAGGCTTTGTTCGGATATAATGTTGGTCCCCATAGTTGGAAGAAATTTCTTTTTCCTCCTAAGTCACGTGTTTGGTCTGCTCAAAAGACTGATGATGGTGGACATAAGATAGTTGAAGAAAATTATGATGAAGAAACCCCGTACGCTTTTATTGGTGTACGTGCGTGTGAATTAAAAGCTCTTGCGATTCAGGATAAGGTTTTTATGGGTGGTGAGCATACTGATGTTGCCTATTCTAAGCGCAGAGAAAAATCTTTTATTGTAGCTGTGAATTGTAGCCAATCTGCTAAGACATGTTTTTGCGTGTCTATGGATGCTGGGCCTGAGGTAACGAGTGGTTTTGATATTTCTTTGACAGAAGTTTTAAGCGATGGTCAGCATTATTTTGTTGCGCAGGCAGGTAGTGAAAAAGGTCAGGAAGTTCTGAATTCTGTTCCGAGTAAGGCGGTAGAGACTTTTCATTTGGAAGCTGCCGAAGCTTGTATTGAAAATGCAAAAAATCAGGAGCGTAATATTGATGTTAATGGTTTGAAAGAGCTTCTTGCCAGTAATCTGGAAAGTGATCATTGGGATGATGTTGCGAAACGCTGTACATCATGTGCCAACTGTACGCTTGTATGTCCAACCTGTTTTTGTTCTAAAATCGAAGAGGTTACGGATTTGACCGGTGATAATTCCGAGCGTTGGAAAGCATGGGATTCTTGTTTTACCACAGATTTTAGTTATATACACGGTGGTGAGGTTCGCTCTTCCTCAAAAAGTCGTTATCGTCAGTGGATTACACACAAGCTTTCAAGCTGGATTGATCAGTTTGGAGAATCTGGGTGCGTTGGTTGTGGACGATGTATTACGTGGTGTCCTGTTGGCATTGATATAACGGAAGAGGCGCGGCGCGTTAAGGAAAGAGGGATTTAAAAAGTAATGGACAAAAAAGGGTTTATTGCCAATATTTTGGAATTCTTTAGTAATGATTCTTCATGTCGCTGTGGTTCATCTGATTCTTCAGTTTCTTCTTTACATGATCCTATGGTTCCGGTTCCGTTTACTGTGATAGAGGCATGGGAGGAATATCCAGGTTGTAATACTTTTATAGTGAAGCCAAAAGATGCTCAGGGTTCTTGTGATTTTAAACCCGGACAATTTCATATGATATATAAATTTGGATGTGGTGAAATTCCTATTTCTAATTGTAGTGATTCGGGTGATACTGAAAATCTTATTTTTACTGTTATGAATGTTGGTGAGGTTAGTGCTTCTTTGTGTGCTTTGAAAAAAGGCGATCAAATTGATCTGAGGGGGCCTTTTGGAAGTGTTTGGCCTATTGAACAAGCAAAAGGCAAGGATGTTGTGATTGTATCTGGTGGTCTTGGATTGCCGCCTGTACGTCCTGTTATTTATCATATTTTGAAAAATAGGGCTGATTTTGGAAATGTTTCACTTTTACATGGTGCAAGAACTCCAGATCATCTTGTTTATACTGATGAGTTAAAACAATGGGCTAAGCGTGAGGATTTGCATTTGGCTTTGACCGTTGATGATGCTGGTGAAGCTGATTGGAATGGAAATGTAGGTCTTGTGACAGCGCTTATAGATGATGCTCCTTTTGATCCTGCGAATACTGTTGCTATAACTTGTGGACCAGAAATTATGATGAAATTTGTGGTTGCGGAATTGCAGGAAAAGGGTATGTCTTCTGATGATATTTATGTCTCTATGGAGCGGAACATGAAATGTGCTGTTGGGCTTTGTGGACGTTGTCAGTATGGTAAGCATTTTGTGTGTAAGGATGGGCCGGTTTTTCCTTTTGCTGATATTAAAGATATTTTTGCTATAGAGGAGGTGTAAGCTTAAAAATGGGTGATAAACCAAAACTTGCTGTATGGAAATTTTCTTCTTGTGACGGGTGTCAGTTAAGCTTGCTTGACTGTGAGGATGAGCTTTTAGCTATAGCTGATGCTGTGGAAATAGCATATTTTATGGAAGCTTCACGAGAAGTTATTGAGGGACCTTATACCATTTCACTTGTTGAAGGTTCTATAACTACTCTGGATGAAAAGGCACACATACAGCACGTACGGGAAATTTCTGACGTAGTTATTACTATTGGTGCATGTGCAACGGCCGGTGGTATTCAAGCGCTTCGAAATTTTAAAAATGTTAATGATTTTGTTAGTACCGTTTATGCTAATCCTGAATATATTAATACATTAAATACTGCTACGGCTATTAAAGATCATATAGATGTGGATTTTGAGCTTCGTGGTTGTCCTATAAATAAAAATCAACTTTTGGAAGTTGTTAGCGCTTTCTTAAATAAAAGAAAGCCAAATATTCCAACATACAGTGTATGTGTTGAATGTAAAAAGCGTGGTACGCCTTGCATAATGGTATCTCAAGGGATTGCCTGTATAGGTCCTGTTACACAAGCTGGATGTGATGCAATCTGTCCGTCTATAGGTCGTGGATGTTTTGGATGTTTTGGCCCTTCTGAGTTACCCAATACTGATTCGCTTGGTGGATGGATATTGGAACAGGATATGGCGGATGAGGCAGAGCTTGTGAGATTATTTAGAAATTTTAATGCAGACGCACCTGAGTTTAAGGAAGCGAGTAAAAAATATGACAATAGAAATTAACGAAGATGGTACAAAAACTATTTCTGTAGAATACCTTGCTCGTGTTGAAGGTGAGGGAAATCTTCATATTGAAATAAAAGATGATAAGCTAGTACATGTTCAGTTTGGTATTTTCGAACCACCACGCTTTTTTGAGGCTTTTTTGCAAGGGCGTAAATTTACTGAAGCACCTGATATTACAGCTAGAATTTGTGGTATTTGCCCTGTTGCATACCAGATGGGCTCTGTTCATGCTATGGAAAAGGCGTGTGGTATTAAGGTTGAGGGGCAACTTCGTGAATTGCGGCGTTTTCTTTATGCAGGGGAGTGGATTCAAAGTCACATTTTGCATGCTTTTTTATTACATGCGCCTGACTTTTTAAATTATGAAAGTGCTATTCATATGGCAAAAGACCATCCTGAAGTAGTTGAAAGTGCTTTGCAGATGAAAAAAATCGGTAATGATATTATGGATCTTATCGGTGGGCGTGCCATTCATCCAATAAATGTTAGAGTTGGGGGATTTTATAGTGTTCCTACAAAAGCAGAAATGCGTGGGATGATTGATAGTATTAAACGTGGGCGTGATGGGTGTATTAAAATTCTTGATTTGATTAAAACGTTTGAATTCCCTGATTTTGAACAAAAGTATGAATTTGTATCTCTACGCCATCCTGATGAATATCCGATGAATGAGGGCAGGATTATATCTTCTGGAGGTATTGATATTGCTCAGGAAGAGTTTGAAAATTACTTTGAAGAAGAACATGTGGAAAGATCAACTGCTTTACACTGTGTTATAAAAGAAGGTCGCAAGGCTTATCATACAAGTCCGCTTTCACGATATGCCCTTAATTATGACAGGTTGCCTTCGCATATTCAGGGTATGGCAAAAGATGTCGGGCTTGGTAAAGTTTGCAGTAATCCGTTCAGGAGTATTTTAGTGCGTGTTTTAGAAAGTATTTATGCATTTGAAGAAGCATTGCGTATTATTGATGATTATGAGCAACCCGATACTGCTTTTGTGCCGGTAGAGCCAAGGAATGCCAAGGGTACAGCCATAACAGAAGCTCCTCGCGGTATATGTTTTCATCAATATGAAATAGGTGAAGATGGATTGATTAAAAAAGCGTGGCTTATGGCTCCGACTTCACAAAATCAAAAAATGATAGAAGAGGATTTGTGGAAATTTATTCCAGAACATATGCATTTGTCTGATGAGCGGCTTCAATGGCATTGTGAGCAGGCAATAAGAAATTATGATCCATGTATTTCCTGCTCTGCTCATTTTTTAAATTTGACTGTTGACAGGTCGTAATTGCTTTTGATTAAATGATTTTTGCCTTTAAATATACAATATGGAAACAGTAGTGGGTTCAATAATTATACGTGATGTACGTTGGAGTGATCGTGAATCTTTAAATGAACTTTTTAAAGAAGCCAATAGATTTCATGTAAAACAGAAGCCAGAATATTATCGTTTAGTTGATTCTATTGTCTCAATAAGAGATTTTTATTTATCTGTTCTTTCACAGAAGTTTGCATTTGGCCGCAAGCGTCTTTTTATGAAAATTGCAGAAAATAATGGAAAATTTGTTGGTGTTACTTATGCACACTCCGTTGAACGTGGTAAGCATGAATGATTTAAACATAAGAAGACGGCATATTTAGAAACTCTTTTTATTCTTGAGCAATATAGAGGAGAAGGAATCGGAACTGACCTTTGTAAATTAACAGAAAAATGGGCAATAAATGCAGGGTATTCATATTTAAGTTTAAGAACTAGTCATACTGACAGTATGGAGGGGCAAGAATTTGCCAAAAAACAAGGTTTAAAAACGACACATGCTATTATGGGAAAGATACTTGATGTGTCTTAAATGAATCTTCATTAGATTCCTTAAATATTTTGTAAATTATGTAATAGAATTAGGGAGTTACATTATTCTTGATGATTTATATCAATGCCGATACGACGCTTATAATCAATCTCGTAATCCTCATAATTTCCTTCAAACCATGTGACTTTAGATTCTCCCTCAAAAGCTAGAATATGAGTAGCTAGGCGATCTAAAAACCAGCGATCATGTGAAATAATTACAGCGCAACCGGCAAAACGTTCCAATGCATCTTCAAGCGCAGCCAAAGTTTCCGTATCTAAATCATTTGTAGGCTCATCAAGCAAAATAACATTAGCCTCAGATTTAAGCATTTTAGCAATATGAACGCGATTACGTTGTCCTCCTGAAAGAGTGCCAACAAGTTGTTGCTGATCTCCACGTCTAAAATTAAATGCTGAAACATAAGCGCGGCTTTGCATTTCAATTTTACCAAGCTTGATAATATCAGTTCCACCTGAAATTTCCTCCCATACGGATTTTTTATCATCAAGACTGTCACGGCTTTGATCAACATAACCAAGTTTCACCGTATCGCCGACATTAAATTCACCCTCATCAGGAGATTCTACGCCTGTAATCATCTTAAACAGCGTTGTTTTACCGGCTCCATTAGG
>JAGLMC010000025.1 GCA_023140215.1 Alphaproteobacteria bacterium | reverse complement strand
CAAATCCCTTTTTGATATTTTTGGCCTCTATAACCAAATCGCCTAATCTAGGTGGTGCAGGTATAACAATTTGAGTATTTCTCTTATCAATTTTTTGTGAATCCGCCAAAAGATCATGATATGCGTTAATACGAGCTTTAGATTTTGCACGACGAGCTGAAGGACTTTGTCCCATCCAATCTTGTTCTCTCGCTAATGTTTTCTTGCGTGTATCTTCTTCACGAGATTCTTGTTCTAAACGTTTACGCTTTATTTCAAGATAAGCGGAATAATTACCCTCATAAGGAATTCCACTCCCACGATCAACTTCTAAAATCCAGCCGGTTACATTATCAAGAAAATAACGATCATGTGTGACCATTATAACAGTGCCGGTATATTCAGCTAAAAAACGTTGAAGCCAAGCTACACTTTCCGCATCTAAATGATTGGTTGGTTCATCAAGTAAAAGCAGTTCAGGCTTTTCAAGAAGTAAACGCGCAAGTGCCACGCGACGTTTCTCACCGCCTGAAAGTTTTTCAATACTGGCATTGGCTGGTGGACAGCGCAAAGCATTCATAGCCATTTCAATAGCTCGATCAAGCTCCCAACCATCAACAGCATCAATTTCTTCTTGTAAATCGCCCATTTCTTCAGTTAAAGTTTCAAAATCCGCTTCCGGATCGGCCATTGCTGCAGCAATTTCATTATAGCGACCAAGCTTGGCCTTAATGTCGCCAAGTCCTTCCATAACATTTTCTTGCACTGTTTTAGTGACATCAAGTTGAGGTTCTTGCTCAAGATAACCAACTTTAATACCATCAGCAGCCCAAGCTTCACCATGAAAATCTTTATCAATTCCGGCCATAATTTTAAGTAATGTTGATTTACCAGCTCCATTGGGCCCCAGTACACCAATCTTTGCACCGGGCATAAAGCTCAAAGTCACATTTTCTAAAACTTTCTTACCATCCCCATAGGATTTACTAAGACCGTTCATTACATAAATGTATTCATAAGCTGCCATATTTTTTCTTTTTTCTTTACAAGCAAGGCTTTGTATAGCATAGCTTTCTATCTTTAAAAACAATCCTTTTTTACAAATCAAAAACTTGACGAATAATAATAATTAAATATAAATATTGTACCGAATAGCACAAAGAAAGCATTTTTATGGAACAAAAATTTGATAATTACGTACTTCGCTATACAGATTTTATACTGCGTTGGCGTTGGGTAGTTATTATATTAACATTGTTTTTAGTTGGTTTTTCTTTTTCAGGTGCGCCAAATTTAAGTTTTTCCAGTAATTATCGCATATTTTTTAGTGAAAAAAATCCAGAGCTAATAGCATTTGAATCTTTTCAAAATACATACACTAAAAATGATAATATCATGTATGTTCTGCAACCTGCGGATAAAGATTTAACAAAAGCTTATGTAGCTGCTGCTATTGAAGATATAACCAAGCAAGCGTGGCAAATTCCATATGCTATCCGCGTTGATTCCGTAACAAATTTCCAACACAGTTATGCGCAGGGTGATGATCTAATAGTTGATGATTTTATTTATGATAGCCCTTCTCTTTCTCCTGATATGCTCAAGAAGAAATGGAAAATGGCTACAAACGAACCGTTGTTATATGGAAACTTGCTTGCGCTTGATAGTGAAGCAACAGGAATTAACGTTACTCTACAATATCCTGAAAAAGAAATAAGTGAAATTCCAACAGCTGTAAAAAAAGCACGAAGTATTGCAGAAGATATACGTAAAAAATATCCAGATATACATATAGCAATAACGGGCGTTTCAATGATGAATAATGCTTTCATGGAAGCTGCTTTGAAAGATGCCACAACTCTTACACCTTTGATGTATTTAATTTTGATTATAGTTATGCTTTTTGTTTTACGTTCGATAAGTGCAATAATTGCTATTATTTTTGTAATAGGATTTTCAGTAATGATCGCAGTTGGATGGGCAGGACATATGGGTGTTTTATTAGCCCCGATTTCAGTGCTTGCACCAACAGTTATCTTGACATTGGCTATTGCAGATTCAATTCATATTTTGATTTCTATGCTTGCAGAGATGCGAGAAGGAAATGATAAAATCTCAGCCCTTAAAGATAGTGTACGTATTAATTTTATTCCTATTTTTATTACAAGCATAACAACAATTATTGGTTTCTTAAGCTTGAATTTTCTTGATACCCCTCCTTTTCATGATTTAGGAAATATAACAGCCGTTGGTATTGGTGCAGCATGGCTTTTATCCATGACTTTTTTGCCTGCGATTTTAAGTTTGTTTCCAATAAAAACCAAATTAAAAGAGGCAAAACAAAAAGGGTTACATAAATGGATAGATGTGTATGCAAATTTTGTAATAACAAGGAGACGGCCTGTTCTTATAATTTCTATATGTTCTGCAATTATATTAATTTCATTACTTCCTAAACTTGAAATAAATGATCAGTGGGTTAATTATTTTGATCATTCTATTCCTTTTCGAGCCGATGCAGAATTTGGAATGAATGAGTTAACGGGCGCGTATATGATTGAATTTTCTGTTGACTCAAATAGTGCTGGAGGAATAAGTAATCCGGAATATCTCAAATATTTAAATAATTTTACAAATTGGTTACGTAATCAGCCCGAAACCAGACATGTTTACAGCTATACTGACATTATTAAAAAGCTTAATAAAAACATGCATGGCGATGATGAGGATTGGTATAAAATTCCGCAAGACCGACAGCTTGCTGCTCAATATTTGTTGCTTTATGAACTTTCATTACCTTATGGCCTTGATCTAAATGATCGTATAAATATTGATAAATCTGCTACGCGCATTTCAGCCGTTCTTGGAAATATGAAGACAAAAGAAATTCATGAATATCTCACGCGCACTGAGAATTGGTTAAAAAATAATTTTCCATCTTATATGAATGCAACACCAACCGGTCCGACTGTAATGTTTTCCTACATATCAGAGCGCAATATTCATGGAATGTTACGTGGTAATGCAATAGCTATAGTCATTATATCCATAATCATTATGTTGGTTTTGCGTAGTTTTGGTATTGGATTGCTTAGCTTGATTCCAAACGCAGTTCCGATTCTCATGACTTTTGGATTATGGGCAATAATATTTGGCCAGATAGGAATGGCTTCTGCTAGTGTATCAGCAATAGCTTTAGGTATTGTTGTTGATGATAGCGTACATTTCTTGACAAAATATCTAAGAGCCAGACGTGAAAAGAAACTTGATAAAGTACAAGCTATTCACTACGCCTTCCATACAGTTGGAGTGGCACTATTCGTCACAACAGTTATTCTTACAATAGGGTTTTTGGTAATGGTTCTTTCAAGCTTTCAGGTTAATAAACAACTCGGTTTGATGACTTCTATGACAATGGTTGTTGCTTTAATTATGGATTTCACATTACTTCCGACTCTTCTTATGATCGGTTATAAAAACAAGACACAAGATAAAAAAAGGAGCAAAAGCAAATGAAACATCTATTTCCGTCATCATTAAATAAGATTCTTATAGCAGGTTTTATATTTTTAGTATTAATGCAAAGTAATTTGGTTATAGCTAAAACACCAGAAGAAAAAGGTTTTGAGATTGCTTCACGTTCCGATCGGTCTGATCGTGGATTTAATAATAGCGAATCCACAGCTACTATGGTGTTACGTAACAAACAAGGAAAAGAATCTAAACGAATACTTTTTCAAAGAACTTTAGAAATACCGGATGAAACTCTAGGAGATAAAAGCATAATTGTTTTTAAATCTCCGGCAGATGTAAACGGTACGGCTATGCTTTCACATTCTAAAATTCTTGAAGCTGATGATCAATGGCTATATTTGCCAGCATTAAAGCGAATTAAACGAATTTCTTCAAAAAATAAATCAGGGCCTTTTTTAGGATCTGAATTTTCATTTGAAGATTTTACAGCGCAAGAGTTAGGGAAATTTGAATATAAATATATACGCAGCGAAGAATGTGGTAATAATTTGAATCTAATTTGTGATGTTGTTGAACGTACACCACAATATGAATTTTCAGGATATACAAAGCAGATAGCATGGATTGATCAACGTGATTATCAAGCGCGTAAAATTGATTTTTATGATCGAAAAAATGAGCTTTTAAAAACTCTAATTTTTAACGGATATAAAAAATATACTACTAAAATAAATAATCATGTGTGGCGCGCCCATAATTTGAATATGGTAAATCATCTTACAGGTAAAAGTTCAGATTTTATTTTCTCAAATTATAAATTTGAGCAAGGCTTAACTGATAAAGACTTTGTAAAAGGTGTTCTAACGCATGTTAGGTAAAATTTGTTCATTTATAATACTTGCTTTATTAATAATTCTTCCGGTTAAATCAAATGCTGGAGAATTTGGATCAGTAGATGTATCTGGTTTTATTGGAATAGAAACACGTATATTCACACAAAATCCTAGATGGGAAGATCAGGATAGTGGAGCAGAACTTTCTGTTATATTTAATCCTGAATTTCATTATCAAACACAAGACTGCAATCATCAGTTTTCTTTCATTCCATTTTATCGAAAAGATAGCCGTGATGAAGCACGTACACATTTTGATGTACGTGAAGCGTACTGGCTCTGGATAGGAGATGAATGGGAAGTTCTAACGGGAATTAATAAAGTATTCTGGGGCACAGCAGAATCACGGCATTTAGTGAATATCATTAATCAAAGTGATAATGTTGAGAATCTCGATGGTGAAGATTATCTAGGGCAACCAATGATTAATATTGGAACGCAGCGTGACTGGGGACGTATAGATTTATACGTACTTCCCGGATTTAGAGAACGTACATTTTCAGGATCTGATGGACGATTTAGAGCTGTTGTACCTGTTGATACAAAAAATGCCATATTTGAATCTTCAGTTAATGAAAAACATATTGATTTTGCGACACGTTATTCTCATTATTTTGGAGATTGGGATGTTGGTGCATTTTATTTCTATGGCACAGGACGTGAACCACGTTTGATAGCAAATACAAACGCTACAAAATTTATTCCGAACTATGATTTAATTCATCAAACCGGAATAGATGTACAATATACAAACGATTCATGGCTATGGAAATTTGAGGGAATAGCACGTGAAGGACAAGGAAAAGCTTTTATAGCTGCTGTTGGAGGATTTGAATATACATTCTACCAAGTATTTAATACATATAGTGATATAGGAGTATTAGCTGAATATCAATATGATGGACGTACGCGCGAAGCTCCATTTACAGCAAGTGATCAAGATCTATTTACAGGAATACGTTGGGCTGCAAATGATATTCAAGATACACAAATTCTTGGAGGTTTTAATATAGATACCTCAACACATGAAATTTTTTATAATATTGAAGCACAACGGCGTATAGGTGATAATTATGATCTTGAATTAAGCGCTCGTTTTTTTGCAGGTTCTTCCGCAAATGAAGATGTATATGCATTTGAGCGGGATGATTATATTCAGATAAGATTTGCGCGCTATTTTTAAAGCTTGCTTTAAGTAAGAAATACATACATACCGTGTAAATTCTGTTTTCATTTTTTATTTGAATTCCTACCAACCGGTCGGTAAGGTATAATGTATGTAGTTATTTAGCTTTATTATTAAACAGGAGCAAAACAATGGCCAAAACTACCAAACTTAAACTTATTGAAAATGCAGGAAATTTGTTTTTAAAACAAGGCTATGAAGGTACATCAATAAATGATGTTGTAAATAAAGCAGGAGTGAGTAAAGGAGCTTTTTTTCATTATTACAGCAACAAACAAGCAATATTAAAAGAAGTTATAGATAAATATGCTCGTGAACAGTTAATAGAATCTCTTGAAAAACATATGTCGGCAACATCATCTGTAAAGGAATCTTTATTTAACTGGATTGAAGAAATTTTTACAAATTTCAAAAACAAGGGATTTAAAGGCGGATGTTTAGTAGGTAATATGGCTTTAGAGCTTTCTGAACAAGATGATATAATTCGTGAAAATATTAAAGGACATTTTCTGGATCTTGAAAATGCACTTGTATTACATCTCAAACCATTAAACACAGAAGGGAAACTTTTTATTGAAGCTAGACAATTTGCAAGACTTCTTATTGCATCTATTCAAGGTATAACCATGATGTCTAAGGTTCATAAGGACAGTAATAGAGCTAGTCGTGAATTTATGGCTTTAGCGCAATTAATTGAGCACGTAATTAAAGATCGCGCTGCATAATTATAAATAAAATTACAAAAAAATCAGCTAAGCCATTGAAATTCTTGGCGTCCGTACGGGATTCATATCAACCAATTAAATAATTGATATTAAACAGTATATAAATTCTTAAAAAGAAAAGGCCACCTATTGTCGCTATATTAGACTAAATATGAAAACCATCGGAGGTGTTATTATCAAACCACAATATAATCCATAATATAAAACCCATTGCGCTAGATAATAAAATTTGAACGGTATCCGCTTCAATAAAGGATGATGGTTGTTATTTTTTTTAATCTTAAAATAATCAATTTTTTCGTGATTGTATTCGCAAAACTGAATTGTCTAGTGATACTCTTTACGAATTTTGTTTATCTGCGATAACTCATTAACTGTTTAGCCCCACGATCTTTTGGAGTATGCTATAAAAAACTACAGGAGATAGACTTATGGGCAGTATACACCACGCTAACGCCAAGACAACGGCAAGAATCTGAAAAGAAAGACAAGACTCTAAAGAGACAATCACTCAGCTAGCTGAGCGGTTTGACCGTGTGTGTAAATACGCTTATGCAGAGCTGCACGAACGCATGACACAGGAAATTGCGCGGGATTTTCTTGGAAATCTGATTGCAGACTGCCCGTTTAAAATCCACAAAATTCTAACAGACAACGGCGCGCAATTCACTTATGCTTTGTTGGCGGAATACTTAAGACCGAAAAATAAAGTTCATATGTTTGACCGTCTTTGTAAAGAGCATAAAATTGAACACAGGCTGACAAAGTTCAGGCATCCATGGACGAACGGACAGGTTGAAATTATGAACAAGAAAATTAAGGCTCACACGACAAAGAGGTATCATTATGAAACGCAGGAAAGCCTCAAGAAACATCTTATGGCTTATCTTTGGCTTATAATTTTCAGCATCCATTAAAGGCCTTGAAATACAAACCGTCATATGACAAAATTATAGAGATTTATGAACAAAAATCTAAATTGTTTCATTGTAATCCATCCCAGAAAATCGTGGGACTGAACAAGTATAGGGTTTGATGAAAGTAAATAATCTGAAAAAGGAAATTAAATAGTTTTAATTCGATTCTCTCATATCCAAAACACTCAGTGAATATGCTTATTCAGATTATTAATAAAATACTTTAAACTGTAAATAACATGATAAAATGTCACAGATAAATTAGGTTTTCTTACTTTCTTTCAACAAATTTTCTATGAGTATATGCATTTTGGTTGAAGGGTCATCATTTTCGACTTCCTCCATTTGATTTAAAACATGCTTTGAATTTTTAATAGCTTGTCCTATTTTATTTTTCAAAATATTTTGAAAAATATCTCGGAGTGAATTTTTTTCATAATTTTCGAGTTCTGGATATTTCTTAAATTCCTCAATCACACCATCACAATTATTTAAAGCCTTTGTATGATTTTCAAAGTGCAGCAATATTTACACTTCAAAACAAGGGATAGAAATTCCATCAAAAATTTGCTCTGCTGAATAATAAGGATACAACGAACTCGGAGTCATAACTATAAACAAATTGTTTTTAATCCATTCAAAAGGCTTTTGAAAATCTATAGAATTAAGTTGTGCTGCCGTTGATAAAAATAAAGCGTTTGAACGTGTAGAAGAAAGCCATTGGGATTTAGCACCTTTTAACTCTTTTCTAACAAAAGAGTTTTTAATATCTTTTACATCTCTTTCAAACCAGAGTTGCGGTTTTTGTCTTTCTTTATCTTGCGGGGTAGCATTAAGCCATTCTTCATAAATACGATTTCGATCGACTGTAAAACCATACTGGAACAGATTCTTTTTATAAATAAAAACAATTTCAAACTCAGACGGTTGATCTTCTGTTTCCGTTGAGAACAAAAATGGTGTTAAATCAATTTCTTCACCATGTTATTTATCTTTTGATGACTCTTCTACAAAGTCTTGGAAAAAATTTAAGGCACGAAGTAAATTTGTTTTTCCTGATCCGTTAGCCCCGTAAATGGCAGTAGTCTCCATAAAATTAGGGACTGCTTTGTAGCCGGTTTCAAGGATGTTTCGTTCCTTTTTGCTTGTACCGGAAGAAACAAAAGATAAAGTTTGTTGCTCTTTAAGCTTTTTAACTTTTTAGTATAATGAAAAAATTATAATGCTAATATCATTGTTTTTATCTTCATAATCAATGGCTTAAGCGAGGATCTGCATCAATAGAAGCACCGTTTGTTGCAATAAATTCATTCTGACCATCCGCATCTCCAACCTCGTCAAATGTGGATGGATCTGCATCTTGTCCCCACCAATTATTTTCAGCTTTTAATACAGTAGCTTGGTCAGGATTGTAATCAAGATTTACGCCGGCATTGTTATAAATAGAATTATTTCCAATACTACTAAAATCTCCACCACCAAAATCAATGGTTAAATTATTCACACCAACCTGAGAGTCGTATTCATCAATTTCAATTCCTTGCAAACCATTTCCAGTGATAGTGTTACCACTTAAACTTATATACCCAACAGGCTCATCATCTGCAGTGTATAAATTAACACCTTCCTGCGTGTTATTGGTAACTACATTATCGGAAATAGTAAAAGCTGAAGCTAGTGTGCCAACTTGTCCGGCAAAAGCATCACCATCTACACCATCTGTACCACGAGCACCAATTCTTATACCCATTTCATCGTTACTCATAATTGTATTAGAAGAAATAGAACCTACGATTGTTGCATCGTCATCAGCACTAAGTTCAACACCATCACCAGTAATATTTTGAACAGTATTACCTGAAACATCCAATACAATATCAGCATCATTCTTGCCAGATATATAAACGCCATGGCCGTCTGCTATATTTATCGTGTTATTAGTGATATTAAACGTTCCTGTGCTGTCGGTTTCGCCGCCCAAACGGATACCTTGACTTCCACTTCTAAGGATATCGTTGTTATTTATTGTAATAGACATAATATTGCTGTCTGTGGAGTTAGAAAATATACCGTAAGTCTGACTATCGAGAACATCATTTTCATAAGCATTGACATGCAACTCACCTGCACCACCTTCAGCTTTTGTGTAAATACCCTGTCCAAGGTTACTATATATTGTATTATTGCGAACAATAACAGGATCTGCGGATGTTCCTACATTACCATCACCATTCACATTGATCTGCATACCTCTACCATTATCATAAGAGGTGTTATCGTAGATTTGTCCAATAATTGTTCCGGTTGTTAGATTTATACCATCAAGTTGAATACCTGCCTCTGTAAAACCAGATGTAGTATTATTTCTAATAATGACATCTACATAACCAGCATCTTCGACACGAGCTTCCAAACCATCATCACCTTGTGTAGCAACATTATCGTAGACTTCAGCATATATAGTACCATCGTTACCCCAGATTTTTAGGCTATCCTCAGTTGAATTCGTAAAGGTATTACCGGATATAATAAATCTGTCTGTCGAAGATCCTATTGTTGCATTAGTCAGAGCCTCAACTTCAACATGGTTATTGTTTGCACCATGTGTAGCGGTATTAATAGCATTCGTAAAAGTATTATCTGTGATTGATCCGGAAATAGTTACATCAGTTGCATTGCGGCCTTCAACCTCAATAGCATCTCCACGATTATCCGTGAATGTATTATTAGCAATCGCAACTGTTGCAGAGGAATCATCTTGAACAAAAACCCACATACCTCGTCCACCATCTAACGCAGCACCATCTGCAGCATTAGTGTTTGTAATAGTATTATCAGAAGCACTATATGTCAGTGATGAAGTATCACTTGTTTTGATATAAACAGCATTAAACTCGTTTGTGTCCATTATATTATTATTAAGATTGTATGTGATAACAGAAGCTCCCTTGATCTCTGATTCAATTCCATCTTCTGCATTATTAGAAATAGTATTATTTGTAATTGTATAAGTACCACCAACATTTGTAGAATCAGATTTAATACCATTAACACCTGAATTCTGAATGGTTACATTTTGAATCGTAATAGTTCCAACATCTGAAATATCCACGCCATCATCTGTAGCACCATCAATTATTATACCCTGAATTTGAACATTATCATCCGTCACAGTAACTCCATCTCCACCTGTATTAGTGATAACAGGTGCAGTTCCAGCTTTAGCTAAGGTAAGGCTGGAAATTGTCTTGCCATTAGATGTCTTAAAACGTGAAGAATCAAAGGTTAAAGCCGTTCCCGATCCTGCAAGCATTTGTCCCTTTGCAGACAAAACAATACCGGCGTTCTGGCCGGTAGATGTACCATCACCGCGGTGCACATAGATAATATCATGCTCTCCAGTCGCTGCTGCTTGCGCATTAGTTAACGTATTAAACGGTTTCTCAATACTACCATCTCCTCCAACAGCAGCTGTATTATTTACGTGAAAAACTGTAATCGTTTCACCACTTTCAACCGATACAATTGGCTTGTTCAAACCATTATCAATAATTGCATCATTTGAAACAATATCAATATCACGCTCTGGACTTTCATCAAGACGCGCATAAAGACCATGTTCTTTATACTTCTTCTTATTGCCCCAAGGAAAACGAAACGTAAGATCAAGAAAAGACTGGCTACCTCTTACATTATCTTTCTGATAACGAGCGCCAATTGATATATCTGATGTAATATCCGCCTGAAATCTGACACGCCCACCGCTTACACTGTCAGCATCATCTCCCCAAAAATGATAAGCACCAGCATAAGCACGAATAACGTCAGTATTTTCTTTAAAGATTGGAAGTTTATAACCTAACTCCAGATCAATGCCAGCTAACGGCTCTTCTTTAATTGTTTGATCGGTGTTGACTAAAATCTGTGTTCCGGCAAAGCCGGCATTATTAGTATTTGTATTTTCTTCAATACGTTTCTTGCCATCAGAGAGAGAAATATAGCTATTCGCAAGAATATCCAGGTTATCACCTTTCCATTCAGCCCCTAAAGTAGTCTGAATGAAAGTATTGTCATTTTTTGTTGAACGTTTATCAATCCAGCCATGAACACCGGCAATTCCATCACCGAGATGTGGAAGACCTCGAACAATTTTGCGATAGCCGACGCCTGCGTTAAATTCATTATTATCACTATTATCATCCATAAAACGAATGTCTGTATAGACAACCATCCCTCTATTCATATCTTGTGCAATAGGAATCCATAACTCAACCATTCCTATAGAACGCTCTGTCCCGGGACGGAAATTCGTTTCAATCCGTGGTTTGAGGATAAGATCTTCTCCATAAGAAATATCAGATATAAAAAATACAGCACTAAAGAGAAAACAATACAGGATAACTTTATTTAACAAAAAAATTTCTTTCTTGGAAGGCAATTAGCTTGAAACTAACTTAGAACAATAAACATTGTCAGAATAGAATAAAATGGAATGAAAAACAATACTTTTGCTTCATTGTTTATACAGAGCTACCTGACATTTTAAATCAACAAAAAAGAATACATTCCTGCATTATTTTACCATAATCGCCAGTGTTTTCATTTTTTGTTAACCTTTTGTAAGTATTATTTAAGAAACGAAAATAAAAACAAAAATTTAAAGCGTAAAAATAAACTAAATGAGGGTGTAATTAATGTCAGACCATATTAAAAGAGCAGAATACTCTCAAGAAGAAGCATTTTCATATGCAAAGGATATTAAGAACGCACTATGGAAAGACTATCACCAAAATGGAAAATCTCCATATGAGCCAAGAAATATAGAAATTGAAATATCAGAAGGTGAGACAATAGTCTTTATGGCTCAAATTATGAGCGGTTCAAATACAGTTAGCGTTTACAATTCGGAAAACACAACTTTTGATCGTGGAATTGGTCCTAATGCTGATCCAGAGCTTATTTTTTATGAAAAACCACAAAGTATTTTATCTAAAGCTTTTGGCAGTGCAGTGAATAATTTACGCCCTATTGAAGATAAAAGTTTACGCCCGACTGAAAATATAAAATGGAATAAATCTCCTCAAGAACTTAGTAGTGCAACTCCGATAGAAACTATATCGCTTTCAGCAAAATCTGAAATGCCTGTATCATATAAATTTGATAATACTGTTCTGGAAGCACAAAGACTTCTGGTAGAACAAGGTTATGATCTTGGTGCGTACGGAGAGAATGGTGACGGGCTGGATGGTAAACGAGGCCATTATACAAATACAGCAATTAAGGAATACATGGACAAACACGGTCTTGCTGAAGGAACTGATCTTAATGGGATTATTGAAAATTTAAAAGATACTGCTGCTGCTCAAAATAGTATAGAACCTGTAAGTTTACCACCATTAAACCGAGAAAAAATGATGGAAGCACTAACGAGGGGAATGGATAACAATCGTGAAAGAAATAATGTTATCGGCTCTAATGAATCGAATATACGTATAGCATCAAATTCTCCTGATGAATTTAACCTTAATGTATTAGAACAAATATCAAGCCCTGTTGTTAATTCAGAAGTTGACCTAAAAGTTGACACAAGAAAAGCTGATATTATAGCTCTTAAAGAACAATTTAAAAATCTTGAAGCTTCTGTGGAAGATATGGGGATATACGTTGGAATTATTCATTATAACAATAATGGTATAAAGTTTCACTGTTGGAGTAGAAGTATATCAGATAACTCAGTCTCAAAAACTACAGTTATGAATCGTGTGTTTTCTGATCCTGAGAAAATAGGGATTATTGAAGAACTTGTAGAAGCAAAACTTCGTTTAGAATTAGATCCGGATGGAAATGGCATTTATAATAAGCAAGATCTTGATGGTGCAATATTTCTATGCCGTTGGGGAAGAAAGAGAAGGTTGGGTGACCATCCTGAAGGGATATTTGATGACATTGTTGATAAAGTTTTAAAGCGTATCGAAGATGATCCTGAAATGGTTGCTGTTGAAAATATTGCAACAGAAGTAAAAGTAGAGAATTATAAGATAAGATTAACAAAAGACTTTAATTTAAGCGCATTACCACCTAAAGGTGGAATAAAAGAATTTCTTAATAACCTATTTGAACGTAATCAGGAACATGATCCTGAAGAAATGGTTAACAAATCTCTTTCATGGCTATTTGAACAAGAAAACAAACTAGCTGTTAATAAATTGTTTGAATATGATCAGGAACATAATCCCAAAGAAATAGTTGGCAAAATTGTTGAAGCATTGGAACAAACAAGTAAAGCCGGTAAAACACTTATAGATTATCGATTTGGTGGAAGTATTGAAGAAATGGAACGTGCTTTTGAAAAGGATTATCTTAATGATATGAAAGCATTTAGTGATCCTAATGCTATTAAGTCTATTCAAAATCAATATAATCTCATAAAACAAGCAATAGAAGAATATAAAGAAAGAAAAGGCATAATTACAGCATTCAATGAAGATAAGCTTGAAGCACAAAAACAGGAAAATATTACTACCCCTGATGCTCAAGAAAATCATGAAATAAAAGTTAGTCCCCCTTCTACCTTTACAGCATAAAGACACGCCACGTTTTATTCATAAGAGCTATGATGTGAGTCAAGATCACTAAAACGGGTCAAATTAGGATTAAAATGCATCTTCACTGAACCAA
>JAGLMC010000024.1 GCA_023140215.1 Alphaproteobacteria bacterium | reverse complement strand
TTATCTATCTTGGTATCAAGAAATCATAGAAATGAATTTATAAATGTAAATGACTATAATCATTCAGCTTTTGTAATTCTACTTATAAAAAATCCATCCATACCGCCAAGTGCTGCCATGTGATAAGGCAAAATACGAAGATCACCAAAATCTGTAATAGCTTCATCCATACTGCCAATCTCTTCTATCAGAACAGGACGTTTATAAGCATCTTCATGATTCTCAAAAAGCGTTTGAATTTGCTCTTCCCCTTCAGATTTTTGAAGCGAGCAAGTACAATAAATAAGCGTTCCGCCGAGTTCTAGCATATTATAGGCATTTTCTAAAATATTTGCTTGCACATTAATTAAACGCTGTAAATCACGTTCTGTTTTTAAATGCAACACATCCGGATGACGGCGAATTGTGCCCGTTGCAGTACACGGCGCATCAAGAAGGATATATTTAAAAAGCTCTGATGGTTTCCATACGCTTGCATCTACAGCCAGAATTTCAATATTATCTTCCAGATGTAAACGGGCAGCATTTTCTTCTAAACGCTTTAAACGCTGTGCGGAACGGTCAACGGCTATCACATGTGCGCCTTGCGCTGCAAGCTGCATAGTCTTTCCACCCGGCGCAGCGCATAAATCCAAAACACGCTGACCTTTAATATCTCCAAATAATCTTGCAGGAATAGCAGCAGATACATCTTGTACCCACCACGCACCATCATCAAAACCCTGCATTTCATGGATAGCTCCACTACCGGACGGTATGCGCAAAGACCCGATACATACTTCCGTGGCTTTAAATAAACTTGCCCAATAATTACGATCCTTCTCATCTTTAATTGTGATATCCAGCGAAGCTTCAGCCAAATTGGCTTTTGCAATATTAGCTGCTGTACGAAGTCCGTAATCCTCAATCCATATCTTTAAAAGCCACTCCGGTGTATTTAAACGTGCTTCATCTTGACGGGTAAGCCATTCACGCCCTACGCGGGTAATGGTGCGTAACAACCCGTTCACAAAGCCTTTTTGTTTATCCATTTCTGCCGCATCGGCCAAACGAACGGAAGTATCAACAGCCGCATGATCCGGTACATCCATAAACAAAATCTGAGCAATGCCCATACGTAAAATATTCTCTAGAGTTGGATTTTTTGGTGTTTGTCTTTTTTCTGCTTTTCCGATTAAATCATCAATTTGTCCAAGACGGCGCAAAGTCGTTGCAACAAGCATTCGACAAAAAGCTCTATCGCGCGTAGAAAGCGCTTTAAATGACTGATCGCGCTCTAACGCATGATCTAGAGCTTGTTTTTGTACCAATACATGATCTAACAACTTAAGACAGACTTTACGCGCAGCAAGCATCTGTACAATAGATAAACTTTTACCATCTTCATGATTCTTATTTATCTCTGGGGAAGCAGGTGTAGAATTGCTCATATTTATGATAAATCCTTTTTATGCATTTTTTTAATAATTTCTTCTTCAAACGCGCAGCTATGTTCAATTAACTGTGCATAAATATTACGAATGAAAGCCTCATCCAAACCCTTTGCAAGAGCCTGTGAAACTGCATTTTCACGAACCTCATCTATACGCTCCGGCAAAACAGCGGCTATATTTTCACGTGCCTTTAAATGTCCGACTTCTTCAATCACATCATAACGCTGTCGAAGCAAATTAATAATCTGCTCATCAAGAATATCTATTCGTTTACGGTAGGATTTTAGTATTTCCATTATTTTAAGTCTTTCTTCAGGCTCTCTTATACTATAAATAATAAAATATGAATGATGAAAAACAAAATGATAAAAATACCGGCAGTATAAAAAAACTTCAAAAGCCCAAAGATAAACAATTAGACAAAGAAATTGGCGGGTATGAAGATCAAAATCTCCTTGAACCTACACGATATGGTGATTGGGATGTAAAAGGACGTTGCAGTGATTTTTAATTTATTATGCTGTTTTTAATTATTTAGTTTCACGTTATTAAAAAATAAAAAAAGATTTTCCTTGACTTTTGTGGAAAAGTGTAGGAATATATTCAT
>JAGLMC010000023.1 GCA_023140215.1 Alphaproteobacteria bacterium | reverse complement strand
TTATTATAGTGCTTTGGCTAAAAGTTTTACTTGAGCAATAACCGGGGCAGGATCTGCATTTTTTATTTTTTTCTCAATGGTTTGTATAATTGAAGAACCTACTACAATTCCATCACCGATTTTTGCTATTTTAGCTACATCTTCCGGAGTTTTAATGCCAAAGCCGATTACTATTGGAAGGTCTGTGCTTTTACGTATTTGTTCAATATGTGGTTTGAGTTTTGTAAGGTTTGCGCTGGCTGCGCCTGTTATGCCGGTAATTGAAACGTAATATAAAAAGCCGTTTGCTCCTTTTAAAACTTTAGGTAATCGTTTTTCATCTGTTGTTGGAGTGATTAGGCGGATAATGCTTAGTCCGTGTGTTTGAGAGAGATTTTGTAGCTCTTTGCTTTCTTCAGGTGGCATATCTACGATGATTAGTCCATCAACACCGGCAAGCCCTGCATCTTTAGTGAATGCTTTCATTCCGTACGCAAATACCGGATTGGCATATCCCATTAAAATAATTGGTGTATTTGCATTGTTTTTACGAAACTCTGTTACCATTTGTAATGTTTTGTGCATATTAGCACCGTTTTTTAATGCCCGCTGGCTGGCTAATTGAATAACAGGGCCATCAGCTACAGGATCGGTAAACGGCATTCCTAGTTCTATAATATCCGCACCGGCATCAGGTAAAGATTTAAGCACATTCATGCTGGTTTCATAATCTGTATCACCGGCAGTGATGAATGTAATTAAAGCCGGACGATTTAGAGATTTAAACGTTTTTTCAATGCGGTTCATATGCGTTCTTCTTCTTTCTTTACGCCTATATGGATAAGAACTTCGTTTACGCCATCTTCAAAAAAGCGAGGGCCATAAACCTCAAAGTCAGTTTTGTATGAGCGATCAAGGTCACTTGACCAGATGGCTGTCCATGCCTCAATTAAAGCTGACGGCTGTTCTCCGGAAGCGCTCATGATGGCATAATCTTGTTCCTCGACGCAAATACGGTGCATTTGCTCCGCTGTTTGAGGCGTGTTGACCCGATAACCGATAGTTAAGCGATATGGTTTTGTATGATCGCCTTCATAGTTTGAATAAACGGCATATATTACATCATCTGTTTTATTTACAACAGATTGCCCAATACTTTCTTTAAAAAAGCGTTCCCATAGATTATTAATATCTTCCGTTGCTTTTTTATTGTTTGTAACAACTGAAATACCTACGATATCAAAAGTTTTAACTTCTGCTAATCCGGCTTTAATTCCATATTTTTCTGTTTGAGAGGTCATATTTTTATCCCTAACTTGTCTGCTACAGTAAAAATGTCTTTATCACCGCGTCCACACATGTTCATAACCAAAATATGATCCTTTGTCAGATTACCGGCAATTTTAGTAACATGTGCAAAGGCATGAGCAGGCTCTAGCGCAGGGATAATACCTTCTAATTTGGCGCAAAGTTGAAATGCATCAAGAGCTTCTTGATCCGTAACTGACACGTAATTGACCCGTTTTTGATCAAAGAGCCATGCATGTTCCGGCCCTATACCCGGATAATCAAGTCCGGCTGAAATAGAGTGAGCTTCTTGAATTTGACCATCTTCATTTTGAAGAAAATAACTTTGCATTCCATGAAGAATGCCCGGCTTTCCACCGCTAAGTGAAGCTGCGTGTTTATCTGTGTCAATGCCGTAACCTCCAGCCTCAACTCCGATTAGATTAATGTCTGAATCGTCCAAAAATGGATGAAACAATCCCATAGCATTTGAACCACCTCCGATGCATGCAATTAATGTGTCTGGAAGTCGCCCTTCACGCTCTAACATTTGCTCACGTAGTTCTTTTCCTATTACCGATTGGAAATCCCGAACCATTGATGGAAACGGATGAGGGCCGGCAACTGTGCCTATCAGGTAATATGTGTCATTTACATTACTGACCCAATCGCGCATAGCTTCATTCATAGCGTCTTTTAATGTGCTTGAGCCTGAAGTGACCGGACGAACCTCTGCGCCTAATAGTTTCATGCGAAATACGTTTGGTGCTTGACGTTCAATGTCAGTCACTCCCATGAAAATAGTGCAGGGTAGATCAAAAAGTGCGCACATTGTCGCGGTTGCAACTCCATGTTGACCTGCACCTGTTTCAGCAATTATGCGTGTTTTGCCCATACGCTTTGCTACTAGAATTTGTCCAAGGCAATGATTTATTTTATGCGCTCCGGTGTGGTTCAATTCATCGCGTTTGAAATAAATTTTTGCACCATTAAGGTGTTTAGTAGTAGCTTCGGCAAAATATAAAGGTGAGGGTCTTCCTATATAATCCTTAGCCAGAGCATCAAATTCATCCCAGAAGCTCTGATCTTTTTTTGCATCGTTCCATGCGTCTTCAACTGCTAGGATAAGTGGCATAAGTGTTTCGGCAACATATCGCCCTCCATATGCGCCAAAATGCCCTTCATCATTCGGTTCGGTTCGTAGCGTATTTTTTCTAACCATTTGATTTAACTTTGTTAATGAAGTTTTTGATTTTATCCAAGTCTTTAACCCCTTTTTTACTTTCCACACCGGAAGATACATCAATAACTTTGGGATTCAAAATAGAAAGTGCGTCAGTAACATTTTCATATGTTAATCCTCCAGAGAGCATCCATGGCTTGGAAAATGTTTTATCTTTTAGAATTGACCATTTAAAGCTTTGTCCCGTTCCTCCCGGTTGGGAAGAAGCTTTAGACTTTGAGTCAAAGAGAAGCCAATCTGCAACAGCTTCATAATCTTCATAATTTTCTAAATCATATTTTGTCGCTATGCGCAGTGCTTTTATAACAGGTTTTTTTATAAGCATTTTAATTTCCTGCACACGACTTGGTGTTTCATTTCCATGAAGCTGGATCATATCTAAAGGTACAATACCGGAAATTTTTTCCAATTGTTTATTGCTTGGGTCAACAAACAATCCAATACGGCGTGCTGATTTTGGAGTTAATTCGGATAATATTTTTGCTTCTGTTGGCTCTATGTAGCGTGGCGAGTCCGGATAAAACACAAAACCAATATAGCGCGCGCCTGCTATTATTGCTGTATTTAACGATTCTTGATCTTTAATGCCACATATTTTTACGTCACTCATGATGAAATACTTTCTAAAATGTTTTGTGCTGCTTCTGCCGGATCATCTGTTTTTGTAATGGGACGGCCAATTACAAGGTGTGACGCTCCTTTTTGAACCGCCTGTTTAGGGGTCATGACCCGCTTTTGATCTTCTGCATTTGTACCCTCAGGCCGAATACCGGGAACCATTAAAATAAAGTTAGAACCGCATTGTTTACGAAGCATTTCAATTTCATATGCGGAGCAAACGACACCATCTAAACCGGAATCTTGCGCTAATATAGCAAGGCGTTTGACGCTGTCTAAAACAGTCTCTCCTTTATAGCCGATCTTATATAATTCGTTATGATTTAATGATGTTAGTATAGTTACAGCTAGAATTTTTGTTTCAGTTTTACAAGCTGCTTTAGCTGCGTGCATCATTTCTGCACCACCGGATGCATGAACATTGATATATGCAGGAGAAAAATGTTCACATATCGTAAATATTGCCGCTGCAACGGTATTTGGAATATCATGAAATTTTAAATCAATAAAGAGTTTGGCTTCCGGACATGCTTTACAAATAGCTTCAATGCCTTGTGGTCCGAAACTATTTATAAAC
>JAGLMC010000022.1 GCA_023140215.1 Alphaproteobacteria bacterium | reverse complement strand
CTATTCAGGTTCGGATGGGAGGTCTCCCGCGCCTTAAGACGAAGTACCATCGTCGCTAAGAGGTTTGATCTGGCAAACAGTTATTGGCTGCCACGGTCTGTGTGCCAGATTAATCCTTTGGCTGGTTTGCGCTGCCAAACAGCCATCAGTAGCGTGTCATTAACAAGCTTTTCGCCTTATGCGCCGAGCGCCATACATTAGGCTAATGATTACACATCGCCAGTGGATTTTGAAAAAGATGCTTTTGAAGAAATTCAGAATGTCGCATAAAAAACTGTCCGGTTAACTGTTGCCAGATCAATCCCTAAACTTTTTCAGAGGATCCAAAACTGATTTATCCATAATCTTTCAGTATGTTGAGAAGTTCAATTATACCAATTGCCTCTACATCTTCGGACATTGGGTATCGATCCTCTCCAGCATGAACGAAAAACTTTTTTGTCGCTTTTGTGTCTTCACATCCGAGCAAAAAACCTTTTGATAGTTTTGGCTGTAGTGTTCTTTTTACTTCAATAGCCCATATTTCATTTTTAGGGCTTTCAAGAATTAAGTCAATTTCCGCTCCCGCTTGTGTTCTATAATAGCTCCATCGCCATTTATCAGATATTTGAGATATTATGTTTTCTAATAGAAAACATTCCCATGAGTGCCCTACTACAGGATGACCCTGTAACACATCTGGATCGGATATATGTACAAGATTGTGTAATAATCCAGAATCTCTGATGTAGACTTTAGAGGATTTTACCAATCTTTTTTTACTGTTCCCCGACCAAGGTTGTAACTGCCTAACCATATATAGTTCTGTTAGCACATCGAGATAATGCTTTATTGTAGGATTAGAAACACCAAGGGCTGTAGCAAGTTTTCCTTGGTTGATTTGAGAGCCTTGAGAGTGTCCTAGCATTGCCCAGAAATTTCTTAATCTGACAGATGGAATACGAGGCCCCAATTGAGGAATATCACGTTCTACATAGGTGGAAATAAAATCTTGCCGCCATTGCCAGCTTTCATCCTGAGAGGTTGCTAGATAACTACTAGGGAAGCCTCCACGATACCAGAGATTATTTATATCGAAGCCCCCTGGCCTATTCATTGTTTCTGAAATTGTGAAACCAGCCAGCTCAAAATAGCGAATACGTCCAGCCAGTGTTTCAGATGATTGTTGTAACAAATCGCGGGAAGCTGACCCTAAAATAAAAAAATGCCCCCCCTGCTCTCCTGCTTGTCGTCGTTCATCAATTAAAGAACGTAAAACTGGAAATAAATCAGGCTTGTTTTGAACCTCGTCAATAATGAGAAGTTTATCCTTAAAACCGCTAAGAAAGAGCTGTTTATTATCTAACTTTGCTAGATCTATTTCATTATCTAAATCTAAGTATAATGCTTCTTTGTTTATTTCTTGGAGAATTTGTTTTGCAAGTGTGGTTTTTCCAACCTGCCTGGGGCCTAGAAGAGCTACCACAGGTGTAGTTTCTAGCGATTGGAGTATTTTTGATTTTATATCTCTTTCTATCATCCTTGTATTATTAAATATAAACTTTAAAAAATCAAGGAATAATAGTTTATCGTATTATTGTAATAATAAGATCGCGATTTATAAAATCTATTATAAGTTTAACCAAACAGCCTTTTGAAAAAGCCTTTTTTGCGTTCTTCCTGAAGAGCTTTTTTAAGAAGTTGGTTTTGTCGCAATATCTTTTCTTCGCGCTCTTTGATCTCTTTAGACGCGCTTTCCTGATTGGCTAACCGCTGCTCTAAAGCCTTTAAAGACTTTTCCCACTCCCCTACCCCACTTTCCTTTGTGCGTTGATCTTCGAGTATTAATGTCAGGCGGTTTTGCCCTTCCTGGGATTTTTCTAAAGCTTCTTTAAAATAATCGACTGAGGTCTCAGCACTCTCCTTTAGCGCCTTTTCTTTGTCAAGCTCAGACTGCACTTTCACGAGCTCCATTTTGACCTCTAAAAGCTGGTTTTCTTCGCGCTTTTCCGCTTTCTTTTTAGTGTAGCTCGGTGTAATTACGCTCAGATTTTTACTGGTGTTACTTTGTAATTCTTCCAGACGGTGGCTAATATCTGACGATGAACCATAAACTCTTAATAGCTCCGAGACGTCAATAACAGTTTTTCCCTCGTCTATTTCGTAGGAAAACTTATTACTATCCTTGTGGTTATAAATGGTTTTTTTTGTCTTGCCGATTACGTGAGCAGCCTGTTCCATTGATAGTTTCATGATGATTCCTGTAAAGTAAGAAAGTGTAATTACAATCATTTTACACGAATGTAAGTGTAAATCAATGACGGCCATACCCCCTACTCTAGTGTAATCGCGCTTTGGCGAGTGTGTAAGTAAGTGTAATTTATACCACACCATAAAGTGTAATTACACTCGAAGGTTCGGAAGCCCTCTGTTTACCCATATATAAAGAAGTGTAATTACAGTGTAATACAATTACAATTGAAGAGTGTAGTGTAATATGGTACATTCTAAGCATATCGATTCCCCTTCTGGGGATCATTTCTTACTAAACCAACCTTTTAGGGAGAAGCGCCCAGCTTTGAGCCAAACATAAAAAAACCACCTCTGCAAAGGCGGTTTTTTAAATAGAGGATGTACACCCACTGAAGAACAATTCAAAGGTACACCTTCGCCCCAGTGAATGCAAGTCTTAAGTGATTCTGCAAACACTTATTTTATGGTTTTTTGTTGAAGCTTATGATGCCATGTACCATATATCTCAGAATGTACTAATGACAGATAGGGCAGGAAGCAAAAACTTCGGTTTTGTTCCGCCATCAAGAGCACAAGCACTAGAGCCAGAAGATAATGGCTCTTTTATTCTACCAATGAAGCAATGTTTCATGAAAAACCGCCGCATCATGGATAGCACGGCGCGGATGGTATCACTGCTGGCCGGTTGGGCAGGGCAGGGGATAGCGATTGAGACCACACAAGGCATTATCGCTAAGCATATCGGTAAATCCGTACGCCAAGTTCAACGCATGCTGCTTGATGCCTGGAGGGA
This sequence comes from Alphaproteobacteria bacterium, assembly GCA_023140215.1. GTDB lineage: Bacteria > Pseudomonadota > Alphaproteobacteria > Micavibrionales > Micavibrionaceae > JAJRYK01. The sequence goes on along the minus strand of JAGLMC010000022.1, from coordinate 426 downwards.
AGGGTATTTAACCTATAACTACACGAAAGACCGAATAGGCTATATCACAGGCATTAAAGTCTTCTTGCGCTTTAATCGTATTTTAAAACAAAAAGCACTTGTAAACCCTAAAACACGGGCTACGACATTTACGTCTAACACTAATAGAAATATATATATATCTAAGAAAAAAAACGATGGAATAAAAAAAAGATTGAGACTAATGGCTAAAAGAATGGAGCTACATTATCAATTTGAATAATATAAAGTTTATTCTTACCTTAAATTCACTAAAAACTTACTTTCAATAAGAAAAACTGCAGTTTTTCAGATCCTAATTATAGCTCTGTTGAATAGGAAAAACCGTAAACTTAAAGCTATTAAAAAACTAAAAACACTATTTCCAATCAAAAAGTTCATTAGGGTGTTAACGCGCATGCAATATTG
>JAGLMC010000021.1 GCA_023140215.1 Alphaproteobacteria bacterium | reverse complement strand
CAACACTTAATTTGCCATCAAATGTCCCCATTGGCTTGTATATGATACAAACTTTTCTTATGCGCGATGGAAAAGTCATTGATGTAAAAGAGACAAGTGTAAAAGTAGCGCAGGTTGGTGTTAATTCGCGTATATATCGTTTTGCTCATGGCCATTCTTTAGCGTATGGTATGTTATGTGTGATATTTGCGATGATGATGGGATGGTTATCCAATATTGTTAGACGCAGATAGTAAGGGATATTTTTAGAGATGGATAAAAGGCCAAAGGAAAATAAGGCTGTTTATTTAGTTGTAGCTGATGAAACTTGTGGGTTTCAGGGGGCTCTTGTTTATTCTGCACGTATGGCAAAGAAAAATGATGCGCGGTTGGATATTTTGTTTGTTATGGAATCACAGGATTTTCAGCCATGGGCTGGGATAGCTGCTCGGTTGCAAGGTGAACAGCGTTCTAAAATAGAGCAGCTTTTAATAAACGCTGTGGAAACTGTTTATGATATGACAGGGCTTGTTTCCAGCATACATCTTGAGAAGGGTGTGCTTTTTGAAACAGTTTTAGATGTTATTGATAATAATTCATGTATTGAATTATTTGTTTTGGGTGCTGAGGAGCAATCTGGAAATCCCGGTCCGCTTGTTTCTTATTTTACCGGAAAGGGGTTATCTAGTTTGAGTGTGCCTTTGACAATCGTTCCTGCTGATTTACGTAATCATGATCTGATTGATGGGGAATAGTTGTACTGTTCTTGCTTTTAAATATATTAAACGGGGACATATTAAACTAACGTGTCCCCATTGTTTTTAAGATTTATTAATTGTTATTAATTAGTAGCATTCCGAACCAGCGCCAATGTGGGGTTTTATTTTTTTTGTGCGGCAGGGGCAGGGTGCAGTTTATTCGTGTTCTTTTTGTTGTAAGTGGTTCATTTAGTCGTAGTTCAACGCGGTTTTCTCCTAATATTTCAATTTCAGGTTGTTTTTGTCCTGAAACAAAACAGGAGAGTTTCTTAAGATCTTTTGTTATTTCCTTTGCAACTGAAAATCCGATAGATGGACTGTTTGTTGTTAGGTAGGGGTCTTGAGGTTCTATACTATAAACCGGAAATGGTCGGGCATTTGTAATTAATGTGAAGCGTTCTGAATCGCTATAGTTTTCTGTCATTGTAAAACTGGGAAGTGCAAACATGTCAGAGGAGGCTGAGGCCGTTCCTGAGTTAAGGCTTAGGGCTGCGTCGAAGTTTTGTTTCTTGATTAGTTTGCTATAGGCTTTGGAATATTCACCAAATGGGTAGGAAAATAAGGATGGTTCTTTTTTGAATGTTTTACGAAAACGCAATTTTGCTTTATTGATCTGGTTTAATATTTGATTGTCCGGTTTTCCGGCAAGACGGGAGTAAGTGGCCGGATGCATTCCTAGTGTAATAAATTTATACCGGTTTAAACGGCGCAATTCAGTCCAGTTCATATGTTGCTTTGAATTATTGTCAGCATTGTTGCTGGCGAAAAAGAGTGTAAAAGGTATTTGTTTTTTAATTAAAACTGGAAATGCGTTTGTAAGAGCTGATTTATATGCGCCTTCAAATGTGATGGCTATTGTTTTATCTGGTAGAGTCTTATTGTTTTTTAGAGCTTTTATGATTTCCGGTAGAGGTAAAATTGTATATCCGCCATTTTCCAATTCATTTATATGAGCATTAAATTGCTCAATGTTGATATTTGTATCTGGATATATGCTTTCTCCTACCCGATGGTAGGTTAGGATAACAGCAGCACTTTTTATATTTATTGTATTGGCGTTTGCTAAAGTTAGGGATGGCCATAGGAAAAACACCCCAAAAGCCCATAAGTATATATTGATGTGCGTTGCCATAAGTAGTCTATATAGCAGTATCTTGTTGTTTAAAGCAAAGTTAAACGACTACATTAGAGTTTTAATGGTGTTGGTATGAGGAATATGAGTTCATTTAGGACAGTTTTAGCATTAGATACGGCTATGAGTGGCTGTAGTGTTTGTGTTTACAATAGTGATAAAGATGAGCTTGTCTCCAAAAGTAAGTCAATGGTGCGTGGTCAGGCTGAGCATTTGGTGCCATTGGTTGAGGAGGTTATGCTTGATGTCGGTCTGGATTATCAAGAGTTGGATGCTGTGATTACAACCGTAGGGCCCGGGGCTTTTACAGGGCTTAGGATTGGTCTTTCAACAGCAAGAAGTTTAGCGTTGGCTCTTTCGATTCCTATTTATGGAATTACAACATTGCAGGTTCTCGCTTTAGAATATGTGCAAAGGTGTGATTTGAAAGGACAGCTGGTTGTCTTGATCGAAACCAAGCGGGATGATTTTTATGTTCAGGTGTTTGATAAGTCCGG
>JAGLMC010000020.1 GCA_023140215.1 Alphaproteobacteria bacterium | reverse complement strand
GAGGATATTGCAGGGCTTTTGATAGATACTGAGCCTGTTGTTTTTATAGGTGATGCTATAGGGCGTTTTCAAGATGTTCTTGGAGAGGTTGCGCCGGAAGGAATTTACGAGGAAGGATATGACTTGCCATCCAGCTCAGTGATGTCACAGGCGCTTGTTAAAGGTGTGTCAGGTGTTATTCTTGAAAACACTGAGCCTGTGTATTTGCGTGATGCTGATGTTAGTAAATCCAAAAAGATTCAGCGTGTTTTAGTGAAATAAAACATATTAATATATAATATACTTTCTTAATACTTTATAAAGTTATTCTTTATTATAATTGATGTATAGTTTTATTGTATTGACTTAAGTGTAAACGACTATAGTTAGCTGGGGAAGGTTTTTAGAAATGACAGAACAAGCAAACCGAGATGATTTATTAGCCCTGACAACAGAGATTGTTTCATCTTATGTGGCAAATAATACTATTTTAACGAGTGAAGTTTCAGGGTTTATTGATCAGGTGTTTAAAGCTTTGGCAAATGCTAGCGCAGAGGGAAACTTTTTAGCAGATCGTCCTCAACCGGCTGTGCCTATTAAGCGCTCTGTGACACCTGATTATATTGTATGTCTGGAAGATGGAAAGAAATTGAAAATGCTCAAGCGGCATTTGATGACAGCTTATAAGATGACTCCGGAGGAATATAAAGAGCGTTGGGGATTGCCTGCTGATTATCCTATGGTTGCTCCAAGCTATGCAGAGCGACGCAGTAAGCTTGCAAAGGAGATTGGTTTAGGTACACGCGGACGTGGAAATACAAGTACGTAAGTAAATACAAGTGCGTAAACGGTTGTTTTAAAGTAAATTATAAAGCCTGATATTTATATAATAATTAGAGTTCTTCGCTGCGTTTTTTTGCAGCTTCAAGGGTGCGTTTTAAAATATTTTTCAATTCGCCATTCATAAGTATATTAAGCGCGGCTTGTGTCGTTCCTTTTTGGCTGGTTACGTTTTCGCGCAGTGTTGAAGCACTTATTTCGTTTTCATGATCTGCCAAGGCTGCGCTTCCGATAACGGTTTGACGTGCTAGCTTGTTGGCAAGATCCGAGGGTATACCTATTTCTTTTCCAACTATGGCAAGTGTTTCTATTAAATAGAAAATATAAGCAGGGCCGCTGCCTGATAGAGATGTTACAGCGTTTAGCAGGTTTTCATCTTTTATCCATTCTAGTGAACCGGTTGCGCTGAGAAGGGTGGTTGCTGTTTCTTTTTGTTCCTTGGTTACTTGAGAGTTTTCAATGGCTACCGTTATGCCTTTGCCAATAGCAGCCGGTGTGTTGGGCATGGCGCGTACTATTGGTTGGTTGCTTCCGAAGCTGTTTTCAAAATTAGAGATTGTTTGTCCGGCGGCGATAGATAAAATTAGTGCTGTTTTAGAAATTAGAGGGCTTAAATCTGCACAGACTTTATGCATGATTTGAGGTTTAACTGCCAAAAGCACTATATCTGCTTTGTTTATATATTCTGTACATTCTTTGTATGATTTTACATAGCGTACTTTATGTGCGTGCGGTTGTTCTGAATTTTGGCTGATTGTAGATGGTTCTGGAATGTTCTGTGGGTCAATGACTGTGCATTCAAACTTTATATTTGAAGATTTCCAACCATTTAGCAGTGCAGATCCCATCTTTCCGCAACCGACAAGCAGGATGCGCTTATTATGATTATTTGTGCTGTTCATGATGTATAAGCTTGTTTTTACGATTCTCCAATTGTATCCATTAGAGCTAAAGATAAATTTTGGTCATTAGCGATTTCTGTGTTTGCAAGTAAAGAGAAGACTGCAAAGTAGCGTTCGCACTGAGCCATTGAAATATCGACCAAGTCTTCAAAATGATCTGTGTTTGTAATATTTTCTACTCCGCGCATTAAACATGTATGTCTGAAGCTTGGGATTTTAGTATCTTGTGGTAGATCAAAATGCCCCATCCAGAGATTTTCATTTATATTCATGAGGGTAATGCTGGCTGCTTTCATGTTTCTATCAGCAATCGTTATGTCATATTGGCAACAGAATTGTATGGCGTTCATGTCTTCCTGCCAGATAAAAAATAGACGATAATCGCAGTACTTGCCTTTAACCTGAACTATAAGCTCATCATTATTCATTCGGTTGAATGCCCAATTATTACCTGTAAGAACATCTTCTATCCTGTCGAGCGGATTGGTATTTTTTTCGATGGTGTTAGTTTGAACGGACATATTCCTACTCGTGATTTTATATGATGCGCGAGGTAGATAGCATGGACTTTCGTGTGTTTCAACCCCATAAGGCATAAAAAAATTGTGGATAGGTATGTTTTTTTATGCTTTTTACCCCCACCTGTGGACAAGAAGCTTTTTGCGTGTTCTAAATAAGCATGAAGATAATATCCTAACATATTGATGATTATGGTTTTTGACTTTCCTAATATAGATCCTGTTGCTTTCTCTATTGGCTCTTTGCTTGTGCGTTGGTATTCTTTGGCATATTTGGCCGGATTTCTTCTTGGGTGGCGTTATTGCTTGTATTTAGCCGGTTTAGATAAGAAAGTTCGTCCATCGAAAGAGGATGTGGATGATTTTTTACCATGGGTTATTTTAGGGGTGATTCTCGGTGGAAGGCTAGGCTATGTACTGTTTTACCAGTTTGAGCTTTATGCATTACGTCCACTTGAGATATTTAAGGTTTGGCATGGAGGTATGTCTTTTCATGGTGGTGTATTGGGAGTGCTTTTTGTTCTCATTGTTTATCCGGTCATAAAAAATATTCCAAAGTTTCGACTCGCAGATATGGTTTGTGCAGCAGTTCCTATTGGTTTGTTTTTTGGACGGATTGCCAATTTTATTAATGGTGAATTATTTGGCCGGATAACTGATGCTCATTTGGGGGTAGTTTTTCCGAATGGTGGAGGTTTGCCTAGGCATCCAAGTCAGCTTTATGAAGCGGCTCTGGAAGGGCTGGTTTTGTTTTTGCTGTTGTTCTTTGTTATGCGTAACGATGGTTTGCGCAATAAGCCCGGGTTGACTTCCGGTGTGTTTTTTGTCGGCTATGGGTTTTTTAGATTATTTGTTGAGATGTTCCGTGAGCCGGACGCTCATATTGGTTTTATTATCGGTGGTATTTCTATGGGTCAGATTTTGAGTATGCCGATGCTTATCGCTGGTTTTGGGCTGATTATTTATGCATTGAAAGCTCCGTATGAAAAATCCTCTGTATGATTTTCTTAAAAGTCAGATATTGCAATATGGTTTGATGGATGTCGGACAGTATATGTCTATTGTTTTGGGGCATCCTGAGCATGGTTATTATATTAAGAAAGATCCGTTTGGAAAAGATGGGGATTTTACGACATCACCTGAGATATCGCAAATGTTTGGAGAGATGCTTGGGGTATGGGCTGCGCATTTATGGATGCAGATTGGAAGTCCTGAGCGGTTTATATTGTTGGAATGTGGTTCCGGACGTGGAACATTAATGTCGGATATTATGCGCGCTACGGCGCATGTGAAAGGTTTTCATGAAGCTTGTAATATTCATTTATTGGAGATCAGCCCTGTTTTGAAAGAAAAACAAGCGCAGGAGTTGGAGCAATATAAAGTGTTTTGGCATGATAATTTGGTAAGTGTGCCGGATGATGTCCCTTTAATTGTTATTGGTAATGAGTTTTTAGACGTTTTGCCTGTTCGTCAGTTGGTAAAAGTGTCTTCCGGATGGTGTGAGCGTGTTGTTGTTTATACGGAAAACAATGGTTTTCATTGGGGTGTTGTAGAGGCTGTTCCGCTTCTTTTGGGATTTCTACCGGATGATTTGGTAGATGTGCCTGATGGCTCTGTTTTTGAAGTTTCTTTGTCTAGGATTCTTTTCATTCAAAATTTATGTTCTTTGATTAAAAAGTCCGGCGGCGGGGCTTTGTTTATAGATTATGGGCATGAGCATTCCGGTTGTGGTGATACTTTTCAAGCTTTGTACGATCATGAGTATGTTTCTGTTTTTGAACATATTGGTAGTGCGGATTTAACATCGCATGTGGATTTTGAGCAGATTAGTAATATTGTGAGTTCAGAAGGGCTGATGTTGTGGGAATTGATTCATCAAGGCGCATTTCTTGAAGGCCTTGGTATTTCTGCTCGTGCTGCGTATTTGCAAACAAAAGCCGATAATTCTCAAAAGAAAGATATTGAAAAAGCATTGCATCGTTTGACTCATCCTGATGAAATGGGAAAATTGTTTAAGGTTATTAGTTTTGGAGAAATATTACATAATGAAACAGCTTGATGATTTATCAAATTTAAGTCCGGTTTGTTACGATTTAGGAGTGTTTTCCGATAATGAAAATGCTGATATTTTCCATGGTTTTTTTGGCCGTCATGGAGGTGTGAGTACCGGTGTTTATAATAGTTTGAATTGCGGGTTTTCTTCTGATGATGATATTGGCTGTGTGCGAAAGAATTTGGAAATTGTTTCCGAGGTGATTGGTGTGCGTTCGGAATATATTTTAACGGCTCGTCAGCTTCATGGGAAAAAATGTCTTAAAGTTACTACTCCTTGGTCATATTTGCGTGCGCCTGAGGTCGATGCGTTTGTAACAGATATTCCGGGGATGGTTTTGGGTATTCTTACGGCTGATTGTGCGCCGGTTTTGTTTTATGCGGAGAATAACGGGAGTCCGATTATAGGAGCGGCTCATGCCGGCTGGAGAGGTGCTTTGTGTGGTGTTCTTGGCGCAACTGTTGAGGGTATGGAAGAGCTGGGGGCGAAGGCTTGTGATATTAAAGCATGTATAGGCCCTTGTATTGATAAGCGTTCTTATGAGGTAGGTGCAGAGTTTTATGAAAAGTTTATGGATGAGACGGAAGAAAATGAGCGTTTTTTTATATCTGCACGTAAAGAGAAGCACTTTATGTTTGATTTAGCCGGTTATTGTGCTTTTAAGCTTTTTAATGCAGGTCTTTCGAGGATTTATATTAAGGATATTGATACATATTTTAATGAAGAGGATTTTTTTAGTTGTCGTCGATCTTTGCATAGGAATGAAAAAGATTATGGGAGACAGCTTTCTGTTATTACGATTAATAAAGGTTTTGATAAATAATTTATGCAAATATATTGATTTTACTGTTCATTTTTTCCTATAGTGCCCCGAACATGTCAACATACTAATTGAGTAAGGTCTTCCAGAATGAAACTGATTGCCGGTAACTCTAACCGTCCACTTGCAGAGGCTATCTCTGCGTATCTTAATATTCCATTGACACAATCTAATATTAAGCGTTTTTCAGATAATGAGATATTTGTTGAGATTATGGAGAATATTCGGGGGAAGGACACGTTTTTTATACAGTCCACCTCTTATCCTTCTAATGATAATTTGATGGAGCTTTTGATTGCTATTGATGCTCTTAGACGTGGCTCTGCTAGGCGTATTACGGCTGTGATTCCATATTTTGGTTATGCGCGTCAAGATCGTAAGACCGGCGGCCGGACACCAATTTCTGCAAAACTTGTAGCTAATTTAATTACTGCGGCCGGTGTTGATCGTGTGTTGACTATGGAACTGCATGCAGGACAAATTCAGGGATTTTTTGATATTCCGGTTGATAATTTAATTGTAGCTCCTGTTTTTGTGCCGCAAATTCAGGAAAAGTTTAATGGAGATAAGCTTTGTATAGTTTCTCCTGATGTCGGAGGGGTTGTGCGTGCGCGTGCGCTGGCAAAACGTTTGAGTGCTGATCTGGCGATTATTGATAAACGTCGTGAAAAGGCAGGAGTTTCCGAGGTGATGAATGTGATTGGTGAGGTTGAGGGTAAGGTTTGTATTCTTGTTGATGATATTGTTGATTCCGGTGGTACGCTTTGTAATGCTGCTGTTGCTTTGAAGTCTAATGGTGCCAAAGAAGTGCATGCTTATGTTGTTCATGGTGTGCTTTCCGGTAGTGCTGCTTCTCTTATTTCGGATTCTCCTATGAAAACTTTAGTTGTGACCGATACGATTGCAGCTACTGAGGATGTTAAAGCTGTTACTAATATTAACCAATTAAGTGTAGCTTCTCTTATGGGTGAGGCGATTCGCCGTACTTTTGAAGAGCGCTCTATTTCCGCTTTATTTCGATAGGTCACTATTTTCTTGAAAAAAGCTTCATTATTTGCTTAATAGGGCTACTTGAATAGAGTGGCACCCCTGTAGGCTGCTCTTCGGAACATTTTTATATTATTTTTGTTCTGAATATTTATTTTGAAAGAAGGAAAATTATTATGTCTAAAAACTATACTTTAAAAGCTGACAAAAGAGATCGAGCCGGAAAAGGGGTTGCTCGTGCTTTGCGCCGTGAGAATAAAACACCTGCTGTTATTTATGGTGATAAAAAAGACCCCGTTAATATTATTCTTGGCTCAAATGATATTAATGTTGAATATAATAAAGGCCGCATGTTTACAACGCTCTGTGATCTGAATGTTGCCGGTGATAAGAATCTTGTGCTTGCCCGTGATATTCAGTTGCATCCTGTTAGTGATGTTGTTCAGCATGTTGATTTTTTACGAGTTACCTCAAAAACAAAAATTGCTGTTGAAGTTCCTGTGAAGTTTATTAATGAAAACCTCTCTCCCGGTCTTGAGGAGAAAGGCGTTTTGAATGTTGTTCGTTATAATGTTGAGCTGATGTGTACTGCTACGGCTATTCCTGAAGAGATTGAAGTTAATCTGGAAGGTAAAGAGCAGGGCGATTCAATTAATGTTAGTGACGCTACCTTGCCGGAAGGTACTAAGCCGGTTATTGATGATCGTGATTTTACGATTGCTACTCTTGTAGCTCCACGCAAAATTGAAGAAGAGTTGGTTGTTACTGAAGAAGGTGAAGAAGTTGCTGTTGAGGGTGAGGAATTGCCTGAAGGCGAAGAGGTTGCTGAAGAGTCTAAAAAAGAGTAAGGATTTGTCTTGTTTTCTTGGCTTTGTAATCTTTTTTCTTCTTCTAAAGAGGAGCAAGATATGTGGTTATTTGCGGGTTTAGGTAATCCTGGTGATGGTTATTCCCGCAATCGTCACAATATTGGCTTTATGGCTATTGATGCTATAGCTGAGATGTATGGCTTTTCTTCTTTTCGCTCGAAATTTCAAGGTGAGATTTCTGAAGGTATTATTTCCGGGCAGAAGGTTCTTCTTCTTAAACCGCAAACTATGATGAATCTTTCCGGTGATTCTATACAAAAGGCAGTGAGGTTTTATAAAATCGAGCCGTCTCGTATTTTTATTTTTCATGATGATCTGGATATTGAGCCTTCTAAGTTGCGGTTAAAGGATAGTGGCGGCGTTGCCGGTCATAATGGATTGAAGTCTATTAAAGCGTGTCTTGGCACAGATATGTTTAAGCGCGTTAGGTTGGGTATTGGTCATCCCGGTGATAGAAATCGTGTTAGTGGTTATGTGTTGAGTGATTTTTCAAAGGATGAGCATATTTGGCTGGATAAGTTGATATTGGCTGTGGCTGAGTATGTTGGTTTATTGATTGAAGATCATGAGAGTGATTTTATGACTCGGGTTGCAGAAAAGGTAAAGTAAATGGGATTTAATTGTGGAATTGTCGGGTTGCCAAATGTTGGGAAGTCAACATTATTTAATGCTTTGACTGAGACTGCTGCTGCTCAGGCAGAGAATTTTCCATTCTGTACGATTGAGCCAAATGTTGGGCGGGTTTCCGTTCCTGATGATCGTTTGGATAAAATTGCTGCGATTGGCGGGTCTGCTAAAATTATTCCTGCCCAGCTTGAATTTGTTGATATAGCAGGGCTTGTTAAAGGTGCTAGTGAGGGTGAGGGGCTTGGCAATCAGTTTTTGACTAATATTCGTGAGACTGATGCAATTATTCACGTGTTGCGCTGTTTTGAAGATGATGATGTTACGCATGTTGAAGGGTCTGTTGATCCTTTGCGTGATGCGGAGACTGTTGAAACCGAACTGATGCTGGCTGATTTGGATAGTATTACAAAACAAGCGGAGAATATTGTTAGAAAGGCCAAGGCTGATAAGGAGCTTCAGGCGCAGCATGAGTTTATGCTTAAGGTGAAAGCAGCTCTTGAGGATGGGCTTCCTGCACGCACTGTTGAGCCTGCTGATGAGGATGAGTTGTCTTATGTGAAGCAACTCCAGATGATGACTTATAAGCCTATTCTTTATGTGTGTAATGTTTCAGAGGATGATGCTTCTGAAGGTAATGACTTGACTGTGAAAGTTGCTGAAATGGCAGAGAAGCAGGGGGCGCAGGCAGTTGTTATTAGTGCTGCTATTGAGTCGGAAATTACTCAGCTTGATACTAAAGAAGAGAAGGCTGAGTTTTTGGAAACAATTGGACTGGAGGAGGCTGGGCTCAACAGGGTCATCCGAGCCGGATATAAGCTATTGAAGTTGCAGACATATTTCACATGTGGTCCGAAAGAGGCACGTGCATGGACGTTTCACAAAGGGTCAAAAGCACCGGAGGCTGCGAGCATTATTCATACTGATTTTGAGAAAGGCTTTATTAAGGCTGAAGTGATTTCATTCGATGATTATGTAGCTTTAAATGGTGAGCAAGGCGCTAAAGATGCCGGAAAAATGCGTCAGGAAGGTAAAGACTACACGGTTCAAGACGGTGATGTGATTTTATTCCGGTTTAATGTGTAAACCAAATCGTTAATTTCATGGAATTTCATATTATATGATTCCATCACAATGTGGGACTAAACAATTAACCGTCGTTCTCAGGAATGGGGATATGGAGAGAGCGCGCACCGATGGTGTTTTCTACGTACTGATCAGCTTCATCAAAATGTTTTTGATCCCAAAGAGTTTGCAGATGATCTAATTGCTCACCAGACATTTTAACCACCTTGTACATCGTGAAATCATAGAGATGTGGTTTAGTATCATCCGTATGATCCGAACTTACTTGTCTTAATGGGTAAGCGACTTTGAACGAGCTATCAGCTTGGTCAACTGCAAAGTCCTTAAAATTATGCAGTATCTCATCAGGAATAAAGCTTTCACGATCCGTGATATTGATCGTAATCAGCATAAGTTGCCAATGCACATTCTCATTCACATGGGGAATTGAGATGTAACCGCCTGTGCTTGTAATATCTGTAAAGTGTCTCATGGCGTTCTGTTGGCCTTCGGCACTGAGTTGATGCATCCCGATAGCAGCAGAAACAAGGTCATATTTTCCTTGTTGATCATCTTCGGTTTTTAAAGGCGCGTTCAAGTCAACATAGTGAACTGTATCAATCTTATTGTTTGGGTTCGTTTGTTTCTTAAACAAAATAGACAAGTTCGCTCCATCAACATCTGACAGTGTGTATTTTACATCGATCTTCTGTTCTGTAAGAGCATCACCAATCGGTTTCACAGCTCCATAAACAGGGCCAGTACAGAAATCATAAATCCTCATCGGGCCAGTGTTTTTTTGTGCATGCTTGCGTAATGCATAAAAAGCTGCTTTTGCGGCAGAGTTCTTGATGGCAGCTAGAGTGTTACCAAAGACTTGCATGCGCTTACTAAAGTTAGTCGTTTCCGCATCATCTCCACCGTGATATTGGAGTTTTTGTGCTGTTAAAGGCTCAATACGAGTGCCTTCGAGAAATCTACCGTTACCACCAAATCCGTTCCAGTGAAGGAATTGCGCCAAGCCTAAGAAGGTTTGCTCTTCTGGAACATATTGAATGGATACAAGTTCTTTGGCGAGTGCATCAAGATTAGGGTTCTGCTCAAAGAAGTCTTTGGCCGCTTCCCAGTATGTGCGATCACCAAGTTTATTATTTATGAATGTATCTGTAATAGCATCGATAGTCGGTGTACAAGCTTCCGAACATTTTTGCAGACGTATCAGCAGATCAGGTGCATCTGTAATGCTAGTTTCAAGGGTCTCTATATCAAGAGCATTGAAAGCTTCAACGCCATGTTCATCATGAAGATGTTTTGCAAATTTCAATGTAATGCGTGTTGCAATAGAGAAACGTACCAATCCTGTTAAGAACTCAAGACCAAGCTTGTGTTCATCAGAAATGTTTGGGTCTTTATGAAAACGTTTATAAAATGCTGTTTGTAGTGGTTCAAATGCTTCTGGGTTATTAACAACATCTGCTGCTTCAATATCACGAACATATTGTCTAAAATCACCCATAGCCACGTTGAGAGCAGCATCAGTAGAAGTTGTGTCCTGATCAACATAATTCAGAACTTCTAATGCCTTGATGGTGAATGCGTTTTGGATTTCAAGCAATTTCTGCGCATCTGCATCAGTTTTGATTGCTTTGCCTTGTACAGCCTTAAACCATTTCAATGGAGAAGATGTTGATGATGCACCCTGATTTACTTCTGTAGTCATTTTTTATTCTATTTTTTTAACTATTTAACTCGATAGAAAAGGTGTTAACATAAATGTTTTGCTTTTGTAAAGAAAACGAGATTATCCCTAGGGCTCCGAACTCGGGTTAATGAGGATTCCCCTAGAAATAAAACTATGATTCAATAGCTGTTTATTCACTGTAACAGGAGCTATTGAGATGGAAGATTTTGTTGTTAAACCGCGACTTAAGAGCCTTTTGGAACATTTTTCAAATCTTGAAGACCCGCGGGAAAGTTGGCGCGTTGCTTATTCTTTGTCGGAAATTTTATTTCTTGTCGTATGTGTTTGGAAGCAACCGCATCGGAACTGATGATTTTATTTATTCGTGATTTTATTCCGGTTTAATGTGTGAGTTAGCCGGTTTGATTGTTGACCAGATCTTCGTATGCGGTTCGTAATTTTTTTGTTACAGAGCCGACTGTGTACTCGATTTCATCAATTTTACCAACAGCGGTAATTTCTGCTGCTGAGCCTGTTAAGAAAATTTCTTCAAAGGTGTCTAGTTCTTCCGGTTTAATTCTGCGTTCTATCAGGTTTATGTTCAGGTGGTTTGCCAGTTCAATAATTGTTTGGCGTGTAATACCGTTAAGAAAACGGTCTGCAATAGGAGTATGGATGTTTCCGTCTTTAATTGCGAATAAATTAGCTCCTGTTGATTCAGCAACATCACCATATTGATCCAGCATAAGCGCATCTGTGAATCCTGCTTTTTGTGCTTCTGCTTTGGCGATTGTGCTTAAAACATAAAAGCCTCCGCATTTACTTTGTGCAAGATCTTCGCGTAGATTAAGCTTTGCAAAGTTGCATGTGTGCAGGGATATTCCGGTATCACGTGCTTTTGGATCAAAGTAGCTGCCCCATTCCCATGCAGCAATTGCCATATGAGATTTTGTCTCGCTAATATCAATGCCCATTTGTTCGCTACCTCGCCAAATAGCAGCTCTGACATATCCATTTGTAAGGTTGTTAGCTTTTAAAACGTCTTTTTTGATTGTTTCAATATCGTCTACGTTATATTGCACATCCATTTTAATAAGATTAGCCGATTTGATTAGACGTTTTGAATGTTGGGTGGATTTGAAAATATGTCCGTTATAAGCGCGTTCACCTTCAAACACTTCTGTACCATAGTGAAATCCATGAGTTAGAAAATGTATTTTGGCTTCTCGCCATGGAAGCATTTCTCCATCAATCCAGATAAACCCATCACGATCATCAAATGGAATGGTTGTCATATTTTCTACCTTTTTGTTGCTTTACGGGTGTTTAATTTCAGTTTACGCTCAGAGACTACCGTTAAGAATGTTATTTGTAAATGCGATCATGACAAAATTAGATCAAAAAGTTCAGGTTTTATCCATTTTACCTCATGTGTTGGTAGTTGATGATGACCAGCGTATTTGTGAGCTACTTTCAAAATTTTTAACTGAGAATGATTTTGTTGTAATGCATGCTAATGATGCATCTCAAGCTCGGAAGATGTTAGAACATTTCGAGTTTGATGTGCTTGTTGTTGATGTAATGATGCCGGGAGAAACCGGACTTGAGTTAATAACATCCATTCGTAAATATATGGACATCCCCGTTTTGTTGCTTACGGCTTTAGGAGAAGCAGAAGATAGAATTGCAGGGCTTGAGGTTGGTGCTGATGATTATTTAGCAAAGCCGTTTGAACCTAGAGAACTGGTTTTGCGTCTTAATGCGATTTTGCGTAGGACATCTAAAGTGCAGATAATACCTGCTTCATTTAAAGTCGGGAGGTGGCATTTTGATTCTGAGCAGGAAGAGTTCGTGGATGGGGAAAATGTTATTAGGCTTACTTCTGTTGAGGCCAATCTTATTAGGGCTTTGGCCTCGCGTTCAGGTGAGGTTATGTCTCGTGAAGAGCTTGCAGAAAGTTGCGGTGTAGATGCCGGTGAGCGTACGATTGATGTGCAGGTCACACGTTTACGCAGGAAGATTGAAGAAAATACTCGCGCCCCTAGATATTTACAAACTGTGCGTGGTAAGGGATATTTGTTAAGAATTGAGGAAATATAATCGTTTGCGTTTATTTTTT
>JAGLMC010000002.1 GCA_023140215.1 Alphaproteobacteria bacterium | reverse complement strand
ACCGGACTGCTCCACCCCGCGTCACTTAAAATGAAACAAACTATAACAAGAGCCTGATCCGAACAGATGTGTGGTTTTAACGGATAATTAATCAAGTTACAAGACATGCATTTAAGATAATCTCAAAAAAAAGAATTTTAATTAATTGAAACGCTCCGCACTAACACGCGAGACACAATCACAATCTTCCAATTCATGTTGATATAAGCTAAAGGATACTTAAAATACAACCGTCCCATGTATAAGTATATATTCCTATCACGGTTTATAACAATTGTCAAGTGATATTTTACAATGCTTTACATACATGACTAATTCCTAACTTATTTAAAGTCAGGTGTCAGCCCCTTAAATAAACACAAACTATATAACATAACTTTAACCGCCAACGCCGGACTGACTTGCCTGTATACCGGCAGGCCCCAAAATAATAATAAACAGCGATGGTAAAAAGAACAAAATCATAGGCACTGTAAGCTTAGGAGGAAGAGACGCTGCTTTTTGCTCAGCAGCAGCCATACGCGCATCACGAATTTCTTCAGAAATCACACGCATTGCCTGAGAAATAGATGTCCCATATTGCTCAGCTTGAATGAGCGCCGTTGCAAAACTTTTCGCACCACCGCTACCAACTCGACGCGCAAAATCCTGCAAAGCCTGTCTACGATCATTAAGCATTGCCATCTCAGCACTGAGAATCCCAAGCTCCTCTGCCAACATCGGAGAATGCTCTGCCACCTCATGCGCCACACGATCAACCGTTTGCTCCAAACCAATCCCGCCTTGCACACAAATAAGCATCATATCAAGAGCATCAGGAAAAGTTAGATTAATTTCCTGCTGACGCTTTATTATTGTATTTTTAATAAGAATATCGGGCAATTTATAACCAACAACCGACATCCCCAATAGGATCATCATAGTTACACCGTTTGAAATTTCCTTATCAGTGCCGGAAATAATCATCATAGAAAACCCACACAAAATAATCGGAAGAATACCTTGAGCAATCATAAACTTAAGAGGCGCTTTCGGATTGCGAATACCAGCCTGCAACATCTTGTCACGCACTTTTTCGCCCATTTTACCGGCAAGCTGTTGAACCCTATAAAAACCAACCATAGATTCTCTGGCAGAAATAGAATCATCAAGCTTAACTTTATTAATTGTCCCGTCACGAGTAGCAATAAAAAGATCTTTTCTACGCTTTTCAATAACAGAACGAAACCGCTCTTTCTTTTCACTTTTATTCAAAAAAGGTAACGCAAAAGCAGCAAAAGAAACAGCAGCAACCAAAGCACTAATCACTATAATCACAGTCTCATTTTCCATTTCAGCTCTCCATTTTTTAAACTTTAAAGTTAATCATAATCTTCATCGCAAAAACCCCGAGTAACATCCATATAACAGCCCCGGCAAGCAAAGCCTTACCTGTATCAGTAGTAAACAAAACCATAATGTACTCACGATTGGCAAAATACAGTCCCAATGCCACTATATTAGGCAAAGCAGCAATAATACTGGCCGAAGCAATCGCTTCTGATGAAAGCGCCTTAATCTTTCTTTTAAGACGAAAACGTGCACGAATAACACCAGAAAGATTTGTAAGAACCTCAGAAAGACTAGATCCGGTCTGTGCCTGAATGGCAAGTCCGGTAGCAAACATTTGCATTTCAGGTAAAGGCATACGTTTTGTAGCCTCAAATGCAGCTTCAGGAAGAGCTATCCCAATCTTTTGTTTATCATAAATTATGGACATCTCCTCCCCTACGGGCCCGTCATACTCAGAACTAATCATCTTAATAGCTTCTGATACCGGCATACCTGCTTTTAGCAAACGCACAGTAGCCTCAAGCGCATCAGGAAATTCTTCAAGAAAATTCTTCTGCCGTTTAGATGCCTTCTTCTTCAAAACAAACCTTGGAACACCAAGCAAACCAGTAATAGCAGCCATCAACAACACAAAAGAAGATTGTCCCATAAATTTAGCAATCACAGTTACAATAACCATAGACAAAGCAGAAAACATCCAAAATTGCCTAACGGAAATATTCAACCCGGCTTGAGCAATCAGCATAGAAAGCGTTGCCTTCTTCTTTTTATCATCATCACCGGAACTTTCTTTTGCTTCTTTAAGCTTTTTAGCAATTTCAGCCCGACGTTTATTCTGCTCATCAGCTTCCGAAGTCTTGGAATGAACAGAATAGTTTTTACCCTTAATAACACTCATTACACGCTTTTTACGCTCTGCTTCACTATTGAATGTAAATATAATAAAGCCGCCAATAACAATTAGAACAATCAGAATAATAATAATAATCTGCGGCATATTCATAATATCAACACCTTATTCATCATCATAAGCCTCTTCCATGGCATCGAGGACAAGCTGTTCCACACCGAATTGACGTGCATTATCATAAAATTTCGGACGCAAACCGGTTGAGCGTTGCTTGGTAATCAAATTACCATCATCATCTTCGCCCTTAATATCCAGCACAAAAAGATCCTGCATAGTCACAACATCGCCCTCCATACCGGTCACTTCCGTAACATGAGTAGTTTTACGAGAACCATCACGAAGACGCTGAACTTGAATCACCACATGCACCGCCGAAGCAATTTGCTCACGAACAGCAATAGTCGGTAAATTTAACCCACCCATAGCAATCATGTTTTCCATACGTGATATAGCCTCGCGAGGATTATTGGCATGCACCGTACCCATAGAACCATCATGACCGGTATTCATAGCTTGTAACAAATCAAAAGCCTCAGGCCCCCGCACCTCACCCACAATAATCCGCTCAGGTCTCATACGTAGACAATTTTTAACAAGGTCACGCATTGTAACCTCACCAACACCCTCAAGATTCGGTGGTCGTGTTTCAAGACGCACCACATGAGGTTGTTGCAACTGAAGCTCACAAGCATCCTCACAAGTAATAATACGCTCTCCGGGTTCAATATATCGTGTCAAACAATTCAACATCGTTGTCTTACCGGAACCGGTACCGCCAGATACCAACACATTCACACGACTACGACCAACAGCCATAATAAGCTTGGCACAAGACGGAGACATTGATCCAAATTCCTGTAACTTCTCAAGAGTAAGCTTATCCTTAGTAAACTTACGAATAGTCATACAAGCACCATCAACAGCTAAAGGCGGAATAATCACATTCACACGCGAACCATCAGACAAACGCGCATCACAAATCGGAGAAGCCTCATCAACACGGCGACCAATAGCACCAACAATACGCTGACAAATCGTAATTAAATGCTGATTATCACGAAACTTAATAGAAGCTCTTTCAATCTTACCACCGGTCTCAATATAGGTAGTATCAGCACCATTAATCATAATATCCGCAATATCATCACGCTCAAGAAGCTCTTCCAAAGGGCCAAAGCCGAGCATATCATTGCCACATTCCTTAGCAATGCCCTGCAATTCAGCAGGAGTTAAATCCAAATTACGAAACCTTGCAATTTCCTCAACCGCAGATTGCACCTCTTCACGAGCAGCCTTTGCATCCATACGAGCCAAGGCCTTTAAATCAATACCATCACGAAGATCCAGCCAAATACGGTTACGCGAACGATCCAAACGCAAAGAGGAAATAGAAGAACCATCACCCTCCTCATCTTCTTTAAGAGAATAACCGGCTTCAAGTTCTGCCTCAGCCTGTTCAGCTTTTTTAGATTTTTCCTTTTTCTGAGGTTTTTCCTTAACCTCTTTTGATGATGAATCTTGTTCACCCTCTTGAGCAAGCGCACCCTCCAAACCTGTAAGCATATCAGCAGATGTCAAATCTTCCGTATCACTAACCATAGCAGCTTTTGAAGGAGCAGCTTTTTTCTGAGATTTCTTAACAGGTTTTTTAGAAGCCTTGGAAACACTATCAGTTTTTGCAGATTTTTTAGAAGCTTTTACAGCTTTCTTAGGAGATGATCCTGTTTGTTTTTTACCAAACATAAGCTCCCCCTTACTTAGCTTTAAACTTATTCAAAAAACCACCCAAAATACCGGATTCTTCATCATCAGAATCCTCACCACTCTTAAGAACTTCTCCGTCTATAACTTTACTAACAATAGGTAATAAGGCTGTTTTTACAATTTTTTCACCCTCTTTATCACCAATCAATTTTTTCCCCTTATTTTCAGCATCAATGAAAACACTAGCTGCAAAAGGAATAATCGTAGACACTTCACGATCCATAGCTATCTCAATATCACTCTTTTCAACTTCACTAACTTCTGCAAGACCTTGCATGTTTACAACCATTTCAATGCCATCATCATTACCACCACGAATATCCTTCACTTCCTGTATTAAACTTCTGCTCAAACGAAGCGAAGGCAATGTCGGAGTTGAAACAACAATAACCTGATTTGCTCGCGTAACTACCGCCTTTTCCAATTCAGGAGGAGCATGTGATAAATCAGCAATTACAACCGGATATTTAACCATCAACATATCAATAAGACATTCAATCTGATCTGATGTAACCGACGATTCAAGCATCACGTCCCCACCGCTAGCAAGAACACAAAGCTTGTCACTGGCATCAAACAACATACGTTTTAAATTATCTTCATCATTATTTTCCGCAGCCAGAACAGCCTCACGAAGCGTTGTAGAAGGCTCAAACCCCATCCCGACACCAAGCGTAGACCAACCACCACCGACATCAATAATGATTGTTTTTTGCTCCATAATATCAGAAATTCCCCACGCTGCCGCCTGCACTAGCGAAGACGTACCAACGCCGCCCTTTGCACCAAGAAAAGCAATCAAACGACTTCCGGTCACACCAATTTTTTCAATCATGGTTTTAGCGATAATATCTGCCATAATTTGTGTGTCCACAGGCTTTACAATATAATCACTCACGCCCATATCAATTAGATTTCTGTAAAGTGAAACATCGTTATCAGGGCCAATAACAATAGCCGACGTACCTTCATCACAATGCTCAGCAAGATCTTCAAGCTGTCCGGCTAAAGAATCATCAATCATTTCTGTTTGAATAATAATAAGCTCAGGAGACGAAATTTCTTTATATGCTTCCGTCGCAGTCAAAACATCGCCTTCCTCTACATGAAGCTTCACTCTGGCAAAGCGCCAATCATTCTCAATATCACGAGCAGCAACCAACGTCTCCTGATCCCTCGAGAACAAAGCAACTGTAGATGATGGAAGCAATATTTCCGTTGCCTGACCACTTGTCTCACTCATTTTTTTATTACCTACCTACCATAACTCAACATAAAATCTAATAAATATACCCTAATTTCCTGAAGCAGATTCACCACCCATAGGCTCATTTGGAACACCTGTACGATAATCCTCAACTACATTTGAAGCACGTCGTCCACTCGATGTAGGATCAGTATTCGGACGACCCTTCAAATCTTTAGGACGCGCAATCTGCCTAGAAAAAACAGTCTCAATAGTACAACCTAACTTATAATCCTCATCAACATAAACATCTCTACTCTCCATTCCGGGCAAAAGACTACAATCTTTAGGAGCTTTAGCTATGTATGAAGTAAAGGAAATAATAGCCATTTGTACACCATCATGTTTTTGCACAGGCAAAATATTAGGCTGAATATCTATTACACCATTTTTTCTAAAATCTTTAACGATACGAGACGCATCGTTACTTGCGGATAAAGCCGTAGACTTACGAGAAGCCGGATCATAAGTAACTGTCAAATCCACCGCCCCGTCACCATGACGGCGATAATATTTAGAAATATCCGCAATAACAGCACTATCAAGACTGGCCACCGGAATTTCTTTTAAAAACTTTTCCTGCTGAACCTGAACACGATTTTGCGATAAAGTAGTTTCTTTATCCATAGAACATGATGAAATAACCAACATTCCCAAAACAAGAACACTTCCCAAAAACAATATTTTTTTATGTAGTAAGCCAACCATCACGAATGCTCCTAATCCAGCAAATATCCAAATTGTTTATCCATCGCAAACATCTCTTCATCCTCATCATCCAGATCAAAAACCCTGCGTATATTCATAACAAAAACCTGCGCTAACGGATTATCCTTCTGCTCAGGAACATGATCAGAACGTTCGGTTTCCGCATAAGGCTCAACTAAATACGGAGTGACAATAATCACAAGCTCTGTTTCATCACGCCGAAAACTATCTGAAGACACAAGCTTACCAAGAACAGGAGTATTCGCAATTCCGGGTAATCCTGACATGCCTTTAACAGCATCAGAACTCAACAAACCTGCAATCATTAAACTAGCACCACTCGGCATCTCAACCGTTGTTTCAACTCGCCGGATATCACGCCCCGGAACCGTAATATTAGCCAACACAACAGCATTATCAAAATCCAATGACGAAACCTCGGTATTCATTTGCAAACTAATACGCTCCTCTGACAAAACAATCGGACGAAAATTCAAAGACACGCCGAACTCACGAAACTCAATAACAATATTACCAACCTGATCACGCCCTGTTGGAACAGGAAACTCCCCACCGGCAAGAAATCCTGCCGTCTCACCAGAAACAGTAGTTAAATTAGGCTCAGCAAGAATATTAGCCAAATCCTCTTCTTCAAGAGCATTTAGAAACAAGCCAACACTACCAAGACCATTAATCTTAGAATCAAACAAAAAGCTGGCAACACCAACAGCATCTTGCGATAAAGCTATCCCAGCTCCAGTAGCAATCCCAATTCCGGTAGGAACTGTCTGCGATGAACTACCAAACTGGCTATTATTAGGATACTGGCCAAAAATCGTACTTGCAGATAATTCATTCGGATCATTAGCATTAGTTTCAACACCTAACTCCTTGATAACATTGCGGGTAGCCTCAACAATCTTAACTTGCAACATAACCTGTTGCTCACCACGCACATCAAGCAAATTCGAAATCAATTCATCCGCTGTACCAGTATCATCTTGTAAATCACTAACATAATGCCCTACAATATTGACAATCTTTGATGCGCTCTCAGGCGTTGAAACCGTTCCAGTAAGCAAAACCTGATCATGAATAGAGCCAACATGAACATCTTCCTCAGGGAATAAATCATTAACCAAGCTCTGAATTGCTTGTAAATCATAAGTCACATGCACATCTATACGCTTAATAACATCCCCGACACTATTAAGCACAATCAAATTCGTATCACCAACCGCAACCCCTACAACATAAAGCTTATTAGCCTGCACAGCCATAACATCAATAATATTGGGATTTGCAACCAATACATCAGCAACCGACCCGCCAACATCTATAAGATCGGCCTTACCAAGAGTGACATAAAGAGGAGCATCCGTATCCTTACTGCCACCTAACTCAATTCTGGCAAGATCCCCCTTGGAAGCCAAAACAGCAGCAATAGGAAATGCAGCAAACAAAACAACCACAAGCAATACATTTAGAAACATTGCTCTGGATAAGTCTATGGATATTTTAAACATCAGTTATGCTTTCAGTTAGTTACGCAGAAAAGTTAAATACATAAATTAGAAAGAACACTTAAGAAGTTACTTTGTTTGGACAGTCTGAACTTGTGACCCGTTATAGATTCGCACAATATTCGAATTAACACCAGCTTCCTCTTGCATTTTTTTATATTTAGCAAATATTTCATCACTCATATTCGTTAAACGTGCATCAGAAATTGTAGGCCACGATTTACCAATAATCTTATCATCACCAACACCGCGTAAAGCTAGTGTCAAATCTCCAAGCTCGGTTGCTAAAGACAATCTCTCTGCATCCCGAACACTCACAGCAAGAGTAATGGTTTTACCAACCTTAATCTTTTCCTCTTCCGGACGCCGTGCCATCTGATCAACAGCAAGCACTTTAATATTTTGTAAAATTGTCTCAGTAGCAAGCTTGTCAAGATTTAATTCAATCATTTCCAACACTTTCGGATTTTCATCAACGGTATTAATCGATTCCTTATAAGTCAAAATGACATCAACATAATCACCGGGACCAATAAATCCTCCAACCATACTAGATGCCGAAACCCCGATAGCAAGAGCCCGCATCCCGGGCTCAAGACTGGCTGCAACAAAATTTCCTTTAGTCTGAGCAAGCAACATACTTTCCATCACAGGCTCACCGGAGACAACATCACGCGCTAAACGTCCCTCAATAGCATCATCAGCACTTTGTTCATCATCACGCTCCACAGCTCCGGAAAACAAGCTTTTCTTTGGCCATTCCTGCCAACGTAAATTACCCTCTTGCAATTCGTGACCAATACCCAGATCCTTGGCAGCAACAAGAATTTCAACACTTGCCTCACGAATAACCGAAGTCGGTTGCTTTTTCCCACCAATTGAAACTTGCACCAATAAAGCCACCAAAAGAGCAACAGCAACAGCACCGCCAAAAACGACCATAATATTTTTATTCATCTAAAACCTCTTAAAGAATTTGAATCCATAATTTGAATTCTTAGAAAAACAAAGAAGCGGAGAATACCGCAAAGACCGTTTAAAACATATAAATCCCATAATGATCTCTGTTTATTAAAAAACCATAAAACACAAGGAATAAAAGGAACACAGAGACTTCACGAATCAACGTAAAAGAAATGACGAAAGAACGCCAATATCAAAATACCCTATATTTACAAAAGATGCTAGTGCCCCGAACACAATTGCAATACCATATGGTACTTTATTCTCTCCGGCCTGAACACGCGCAATCCAACTTCCCTCCAATGAAGAAGATAATAACGGCCTCTTTTTAAGCACTAAAGCCACCAAACCCAACACCCCGCCGGCAATCGTCATATAAAAGAGAAAAGGGAAAATACCGCGCAACCCAACCCAAAGAGCATAAGCCGTAGCAAGCTTTGAATCAGCAGCACCAATCATACCAAGAGCAAACATAACAACCGTCACCACAAATACTATTACAGCACCTAGAAGATGCGAAGGCAGCGAAAAGAATACATCACCATCCCCAAACATCCAAAACGCTCCATAGCATGCTATAAACGCCAAAATAACAACCACACTATAAATATTAGGAATAGTCATACCGCGAAGATCGGATAAACAGGCCAAAGCCCCAATTCCGATAACGATAAATAAACATACCAAAAAAAATATGAGCAATAACATGACGTAAAAAATTCTATTATAAAATGAAGTTTTTTTAAATAAGAAAAATAAAAGCCCGCCGAAATCTCTCACAACGGGCTTTTAAAAAAGAAATTCTTAAATATTATCTACTAGATTCAACTTCAGCATTAGCATTTGTCATAGCCGTTTCCATTGACGTAAATGTTGTTTCCAACTGATCGCCAAATGTAAACACAACAGCAACAATCGCCAATGAAATACCAGCAGCAATCAAGCCATACTCAATAGCTGTTGCACCATTTTCATCTCTAAGGTAAGCTTCTCTGTAAGCGAGTAATTTAGTAAGCATAGTTTATCTCCCATTTAAAAATTTTAATTTCGGTCTTAACCCACACTTCAAAAGGTATGAAGCTCCCAACCGTGTATCTATTTAGAATATCGAGGTTTGATTAAGGGAAAGTTAAAATACGCAGTAATTATCAACCTTTTTAAAGAAAAAACAACTTTTTTGCAAGCTTTAACTTTAATCTCTTTTGTATAAAATTTTAAATACTATTTTAAAGTAAAGTTTACTTTCTGAATACTTCTATCAATATTGTATTTTTTACTTTTTTACTTACTTTATTTATAAAATCTTACAATTCCAATTAAAAGATAAAGTGACAATTTTATTCCTTACTTAAAAATGACTCAGTAATACTGGTTATTCCACAAGAACACTATTTCATTCTTAACTATATTTATTTTACTTTATTTTTGAAATCATCATGAACACTTAAAATAAAAATACACTAATCTTTTACACTCCCAAAAAATAAATTATATAAGTCATAACTAATTAACTGTTTATCTTATTGCTTAAATAATTTTTTTGGCACAGAAAATGCAGTAATCAGTATATACGTTTTAATACTCAAATTACGGCCTCATGAATAAATTAATAAATAACATACAAAACAATGCATTAGCCGCGCTTTCTCAGCGTGCACCACAAGGAGTCATGAGTGCAATTAAAACTGCAAGTGAAAAAACCGGAGTTAATTTTGCCTACATGATGAAACAAGCAGCAGCAGAAAGCAGTTTTAACCCGAATGCAAAGGCCAAAACCAGTTCTGCATCGGGATTGTACCAGTTTATTGAAAGCACATGGATGTCCATGATTGAAAAACACGGCGATAAATATGGTCTGCAAACTAACAATAAGACACGCAGTGATATTTTAAATTTAAGGAATGATCCGCGAACAGCCTCTCTTATGGCAGCAGAATTTGCCAGCGAAAATAAAAAGTTCCTCCAAACCCATACTAAAGGCGAAGTTGGCTCTACCGAGCTATACTTCGCCCATTTTCTTGGGGCTGGAAAGGCTGCCGGCTTTTTAAATGCCCGAGCAGAAAACCCTATGCAAGAGGCTGCTGTTCTTTTTCCAAAAACAGCCAAAGCCAATCGCAGTATCTTTTATGATAAAAATACGGGCAAAGCTAAATCACTCGAAGAAATATACTCCCATTTTAATAAGAAATTTGATGACAGAACATTTGCCACTAACATTAATGTTAACGCTACTCAAGAACCGACAAAGCCTTCATATCCACCAACGGACTTAAATTATGCAAAATTAAATTCTATGAATAATATGAATAAAACGTCTTTTGGACATATAAACAATTACCAAAATCTTTTTGCCAACCCGCTTGAAATTATGCTACTTGCGCAAATGGACTTACCTATCAGCCGTAAAAATAATGAGTTTACATTGTTTTCCATGCAGAACCTCTTTAAATAGAGGACTATAGTCGTTTGGCTTTACTTTACTGACAAGGAACAAACGACGACGAATAGATTAACTACTTTATGGGTCTGTTGCAAGATGGT
>JAGLMC010000019.1 GCA_023140215.1 Alphaproteobacteria bacterium | reverse complement strand
CGCTTTTCCTCCGTCTCAAGAGTCTGTGTGATAAGTGCCTCTGCTCGTTTAAGCTCTGGATAGGCCTCTCCCATTTTACTCTGTAACGTGGGAAAAAGCTTATACATCAGCGGTTCATTAGCTCCAAGCAAATGAGCGTGACGCATACCACGGCGCATAATCCGGCGCAGTACATAGCCTCGCCCTTCATTAGACGGCATCACGCCATCGGCCATCAAAAAGGCTGCTGCGCGAATATGGTCGGCCAGCACTTTATGAGAAGCTGCCATTTCACCATCTGGTTTTACTCCTGTGAGATCAGCGCTGTGCTCGATAAGCGCACGCATGATATCAATATCGTAGTTATTATTCGACCCCATCAAAGTAGCAGCGATGCGCTCCAAGCCCATGCCTGTATCCACGCTTTGCGCCGGTAGGTCGATGCGTGTTTCCGTGTCGATTTGTTCATATTGCATAAAGACGTTGTTCCATATCTCAATAAAGCGATCTCCGTCTTCTTCCGGTGAACCCGGAGGCCCGCCCCGAATGTGCTCTCCATGGTCATAGAAAATCTCTGTACAAGGACCACACGGGCCGGTATCTCCCATGCGCCAAAAATTATCGTCGCTGTTAATGCGGATGATTTTATGATCTTCGAACCCTGTGACTTTTTTCCAGATATTGGCGGCTTCTTCATCTGTGGCATGTACAGTCACGCAAAGCTTATCGGCAGACAGGCCAAAGTTTTTGGTGACCAGTTCCCAAGCAAAGACAATCGCATCGTCCTTGAAATAATCGCCAAAGGAAAAATTCCCCAGCATCTCGAAAAAAGTATGGTGACGCGCCGTATAGCCGACATTTTCAAGGTCGTTGTGTTTACCTCCTGCACGTACGCATTTTTGCGAGGTGGTGGCTCGGGTATAATCGCGTTTTTCCTTACCGGTAAAAACATCCTTGAACTGCACCATACCTGAATTAACAAACATCAAAGTCGGATCATTATGTGGTACAAGCGGTGAAGACGGAACAACCGTATGGCCTTTACTTTTAAAAAAACTTAAAAACTCACTGCGGATATCATTAACTGTTTTCATTATTGAACTCTATTCCATAGTCATTTTCATTATTAATTAAGAACGTATTTATGCAGGAATTTTTAACATTTGCCAACATGTTAGCTTATGAAGCTGGAAAAATTATGAGCTATAATAGCTAAAATCTAAAAAAGAAGTCTGAAAACAATATTCAAGCGGCAACTTTTTGCAAGATAATCCGCACCTTCGCTTCAAACTGAGCAGGAGAAAACGGTTTCCGGATATAACCGGTAACACCGGAAGATTTAGCCTCAACCACAGAATCCATATCACTGCGACCTGTCACCATTAAAAACGGCATATCCTGATCGACAGTTCTAAGCTGCCTTAAAAACTCAACACCGTTCATTTCAGGCATATTCCAATCACAAATAATAAGATCAACAAAATCAAAAGCAGCATCAATAAAGCTCAAAGCTTTCCTACCGTCCGGAGCTTCAAAAACCTGACTTATTCCCATCTCCATAAGCATATTACGCATCATCGCCCTAGCTTCCGACTGATCCTCAACCAACAATATTTTTAAATCTGATAAAACAATTGACATAATTTAAACCTCGCTTGATTCCTGAATAATATCTGATGACTCCCAATGCGGCGTTGTTTCAAAAAGATCGCCATTCTGTAATTCCATTGTGTCTGAAACAGTTTTAAAAACAATTCTTGCCAAAGATTCATAATTTATTGGCTTTGCAACAAACAAAGCTTTTTCAGGAAGATCAATACAAGCCAAACGCCCATCAGCAGGATATCCGCTCATAAATATAGTTTTTGTTTCCGTCCGGAGAGATGTCAAAAGCTCGGCCAACTTAATACCATCTAGTTCAGGCATCACAACATCTGTAAGCAATAAATCAATATCACCTGTGTAATTATCCTGCTTCAACAATGCCTCATTACCGTTAGAGGCTGTTAAGACATTCATATCAAGCTTCTCAAGCAAATTTGCAACAATATTCAGCAATTCCGGCTCATCCTCTACAACAAGCACCGTATAACCCTTAAGGCTCAAACTACTAATATCTTGCACATTTCCAGCTATAACTTTTTGCGGCTTCTTATCACTAACAGGCAAATACACAAAAAAAGTGGTTCCCTGATTCAATTTTGTTTTAACATCAATGCAACCGCCCATTTGTTTAACAAGACCGTAAACCATAGATAAACCAAGTCCGGCACCCTTACCTTGATCCTTTGTTGTAAAAAACGGATCAAACATACGCTCCAACGTAGCGTTCTTTATTCCATGCCCTGTGTCAGATATAGACAAACAAACAAAAACATCATCACACATTTCTTTTTGAACTTCAGAAGAAACCGCACACCGCTCAACCTTACGCGCCTCAACCTGTAAATCACCGCCATCCGGCATAGCATCTCTGGCATTCACAACAAGATTCATCACCACCTGTATAATACTGTCTGCCGTACACTCGACAAAAAGATCCTTATCATATGTATAAAAAGACATATTGACCGATGCATCAATTAAAGGCTGCAATAATATTTCCTGCATACTGATTGTACTCGACAAATCAATAACATTCTCGACAACAATCTTATGACGACTAAACGTCAACATTTTCTGTGTTAAAGCAGCACCACGCGCTGAAGCTGTACGAATTTTCTCTAAATAATCTTTCGTTGTATCCCCATCTTCAAGCAAATTAATGGCAATATGCGAATAACCATCAATAATCGAAAGTACATTATTAAAGTCATGAGCAACACCGGCCGCCAGTTTTCCAAGAGCATCAAGCTTTTGCGCCTGAAAAAATTCAGCCTCACGCAATTTTAGCTCTGTTGTCTCGGTACTAACCCCAATAAACAATCCCGGATAACCAATATTATTAATCACAGGAGTTAGCTTAAAATTAAACCACCGTTTTTTCTGCTCATATTCCGTTTGAATTTCAAAATCAACAGACTTAACATTCTCAAATGAATCTATAACAAGAGCTTTATTATTATCTCCGACAAAACCGTAAAGTAATTCCTGAACATCAGAACCGACAATTTCCTTTTTAAGCAAAAAAGCATGTTCACAAAAAGCATTGTTCACAAAAGCAATCCTATAACCAAGCTTTTCCTCTCCTATAGCAATTAAAATACCATTTGTCGCAGCCTCAACAGCTTCAGTAAGTTCAAAATTATGCTGGTGAAGCTGTATAAAATTATCTTCATCTTTTTTAAATTCACTTAAATCACGAAGAATAATAACCTTTCGTCCAACAATAGTCTTTCGCACATCGGCAAGACATAACATACCATTAGAACACTCAATAACCTCTCTGAAACCTTCTTCTCCCATATGCCCAAATGATTTATCAAGAATCCTTTTCAATCCTTTATCGCACTCAACAGCATGATCAAACATATAACCAAAAAAATCATTTAGAGTTTTAAAAGAATTATCCGACATAGCCGTATCTTCAGAGATAAAAGGCAAATATCGACAAGCACACTTATTAGCCATACAAAACTTTTCATCTATATTAAAAAAGACAAGACCATAGGAAAGCGCATCAATAGAATCCTCAAACACCAACGTACTCTCTTTAAGACATCTCATTTTCCAAAATAAAATGAATATAAAAACAGCCAATATAAAAATAACAAACGTTGGAAACAGCAAAACAGGCATTATAAAAAATTCCCTCACATTAACACCTCATAATTCAACTATAAGGTGAAAACATAGCCTCTAACAACAAAAGACGGGGGCAAATCAAGTTTTAACATACACAGGTGTTCCAAGAGCCTGTAAAATATTTTATCTGTGTTTTCACTAAACGATTCTCTAGCCATTATTAAATATTACATACGCAACAATACATATGCTCTACGCTCATATAATAATTTGGATTAAACACCCAATACTTTACATAATCTTACTCTTTGCGTTCTGCAATACAACATACGCAAACAACTCAAAACACTCCTCAATGCTGTATGGACAAATAGGGCTTAACGTCATTCCAAGCGCTAGAATGGATAAAACCGGAACAATCAAAATCGGCGTAAGCACACTAGATCCGTATATTCACAGCTTTGCAGGTATCCAGCTCACAGACCATCTTCATATAAATATCCGCCAAAGCGCTGAAATCTCCAATATAAATAAAGATGCTAAACACCTCTATCCGGGAGTAGATATAAAACTTCGCTTACTTAAAGAAAATCATATTCAACCGGAACTTTCTATCGGTTTACAATCTGCAATTGGACATAAACGCATGGCCGGTGAATATATAGCTATTTCCAAACAACATAACAATTTTGACTTTACAGCCGGTTTAGGATGGGGACGCTTAGGAAGTGCCGAACACTTTAACAACCCTCTCAAAAGCATACTAAAGCATTTTGGTAAAAACCGTTCTTTAGATGGAGAAATGCCAAACGAGCCTGCAAACTGGTTCACCGGTGAAAAAATTGGAATTTTTGCCGGAGTAGAATATTTTACTCCAATAAAAGGCTTGTCTATAAAACTGGATTATGGTGCTGATCGCTACAAAGCTGAAAAAACAGCGCTTAATTACAATGCACCAGACCCATGGAGTGCCGGAATTACCTACCAGCCAACAAACTGGTCTAATCTAAGCATCGCCATGCAAGGAACAGATAAGCTCATGGGACGCTTATCACTGAAAAATTCTCTAAACAAATGGCGTGACCAATCAGCGCAAAACAAAAAACCAATCCATATGCGCCCCTATAGAATAAAGGCTAGCTCACCGGTAAATATAAAACTATCAGCGGAGCGTGAAGGACTGGAGATTCACGATATACAAACAAATCAACTCAAAGCTCAGGCACAACTAACACTACGACCAAACAGCTCAACACCGGAACAAATCGGGCTAATGCTACCACATATAGCCAACTACAGCGGATCAGAAATTGAAGAAATAACATTTCTTCCAAGCATTATGGGGCTACAAGGAACTTCCATAAGTCTTATGAGACGCGACTTTGAACAAGCCATCACGCACCATCAAGGCAGCCCTGAAGAAATCTGGCAACATACTGAATTTGGAACATTTAACAAAAAAATACTGAAACGCCCTTCCCGCCTTATAAAAACGCAACATGGAATTATTGACGCAAACATAGCTCTCGATAATGAATTCAGTCTGGCTGAAGAAGATAGCGCAACACTATACCGTACATCACTAATAGCAGGATTAAGAGGGCCTAAATTCTTTGGTCTTTTAGATAGCGGATACGCTTTTCGCCTGAACATCAAAGACAATTTACACAACATTAACAACATACGCCCAACCGCACTTTTACCAATACGAAGTAATGTAGACCGGTTTGCCAAACGAACACTTGCACTTGATACGCTATACACTACATTTACACACAGCATTAACGAAGACCTTCATATAGCAATAACAGGCGGTTATCTGGAAGAAATGTATGGCGGATATGGAGGCGAAATCCTCTACCGCCCATTTAGATCACGGTTTGCAATTGGGGCTGAAAGCTGGCTTGCCTTTAAACGTGACCCATCTACAGCTCTAAATTTAGGATTTAACGGAGATCATCTTTTAACCGGACACATAAACGGCTGGTACAACATTCCAAAGCATGACCTAACGCTTCAAGCACGTTTCGGAAGATATCTAGCCGAAGATATCGGAGGAACACTCTCCCTAAATAAACAATTCAAAAATGGAGCAAACCTGAAAAGCTTTGTAACCATCACGGATAATGCGGATTTTGACCTGTTCGGAGGAACAACGCATGCCTACCACGGAATGCAACTAAGCCTGCCTTTAGGAGGCTTTAAATATATGCCCAATAATACACATATAAACATAAAAACATCCCCATTTGGCCGAGATACAGCTCAAAGCTTAAATACTCCATTACCGCTATATGAACTCACACAAGGATTCTCTTATGAACATATGGTGAAATATTGGGATAATATTATTTTCTGAAAAACCGGAACACATTAAATCAATGTGTTTCCATTATTTTTCACTCAACAAATTCAACAGCTTAAAAAAATCGTCAGGATAAGAAACCTCAAAGCTCATTTGCTCTTCCGAACAAGGATGCATAAATGATAAACGCTGTGCATGAAGTGCTTGCCGTGGGAAAGACATAATATACTTTATTGCTTGCTCATCATATCCGGCTCTTTCAAGAACACTTCGCAAAGCTGTAGGTTGCGCTCCATAAAACTGATCGCCAATCAAGGGATGCTTAATAGACTCCATATGCACTCTAATTTGATGTGTACGGCCACTTTCCAGCCTACACTCAACTAAAGCACAAGCATCATGATAAACTTCCCTAACATGATAATATGTCCTAGCCTGCTTACCATCCCGCAATCTTATCGCCATTTTTGTACGCTGCACGGGATGACGGCCAATCGGCTTATCAATTACTCCCTTTGGCGGCACAATAACCTTTAAAACAAGTGCCTTATATATACGGCTTAAAGTTCGATCTTCTAATTGACGAGATAACCCTTTGTGCGCCTTATCATTTTTAGCTGCAATCATGATACCGCTCGTATCCTTATCAAGACGGTGCACAATTCCGGGACGCATGACACCGCCTATCCCAGACAGACTATCTCCACAATGGTACAAAAGCGCATTAACCAACGTACCGGACCAATTACCTGCGCCCGGATGCACAACAAGCCCAGCTTGTTTATTAATAACAATAATATCATCATCTTCAAAAATAACATCAAGAGGGATATTTTCCGGATGAGGATCACTCACAACAGGAGGAGGAATTGTAACATCAATGATACTCCCATTTACCAGCTTTTTTGAAGTGCTTTTACAAACAAAACCATTTAAAAATACCTGACCATCAACAATCAAAGCCTGAGCGCGAGAGCGTGATAGATCATCATTCAAATCACTTAAAGCTTTATCAATACGCAAACCATTTTGTGCCTCGCCAACCTTGTAACGATACGTTTCGTTTTTATTATTTTTCTTAGGATTCTCCACGCTCATCTTACCTGTGCCTTACATGGATCATCATAAACTTCTGCACTAACAGCAGACACAACCCAACCATCCATACTGGTTTTAACAACCGGCTCAGCACCATCAACGCCCTCAATCTGATAAGATATTCTTGTAGACCCAACCATAATACGCTGACCTCCACTCCCAAATAACATTTGATATGCATCAGCCCCCTGCCCGTTAAAATAAGCATCACCAAAAAGTAACTCTCCACGAGGATTTAAAGTCAAAAGCCGAACATAATCAGAATGTTTCTCTAAATTATCTGTATTTTTCAAATCAGAAACCATTTTCCCATCGAGCATAACAGAAATTAATCCATCATCACCAACGAGTAAATCACGACCATAATAATGATTTTCTCCCCTGTAATAACGCTGCCAGACAACGCTTCCATCTCCAGCATTTAATAACATTACCCAACCGGCCATCTGCCCTTCACCAAAAGGCTCTGCATTACCGGCAACTACCAGATAATCTTTCCCATAAGATTTTGCAACTTCAATTTGAGCACCATAACCACGCGGATATTGACGTTGCCATAAAATGCCACCATCCTTATCAAGTCCTAAAGCCCAGCCGGTCTTTCGACCGCTATCATCATATATATACCCGCTAGCTATATATCCAATCCCCTCCGCATGCTCCAGCCCTAAAATACCATTTTCCAGCCCCGACATATAAGAACGATCAGAAACAACGCGCCCATTTTTATCAATACTATAAAGAACAGCGTGTTTTTGAATTATACCAAGCTTGTCTTCAAAAGAAGCCACCAGCTCATAACCGCCACCATCCTTGACTTTTAATAAATCATTACCGGAGATATGCCCCTTACTATTCTTAATTTCTCTAGATTTTAAAAACCGGCCTTCATCATCAAAAAAACCAATCCATATGCTTCCAAGCTCACGCTGTAATGCTTTATTGCCTACAATCATATATCCACCAGAATGCTTCATCAGCGTTATAATTTCATACAACCCCTTAATTTTATGTACCTGCTCCCATTTCATCCGACCTCGATAATCAAATCTAACAAGCAAAACATCAATATCATTAGCTCTAACACTAGCATTAAGCGAACGACGCTCACCGGCAACTATATGATGTCCTTCCTGACCGACAGGAAGAGCCGCTACAAAACGCTCATCATAATCCTTCTCTCCATAAACCGTATTCCACACGCTATAAGAGCCAATTCTAGCCTCCCGCATTTCAAGAATGAGTTGATAACGAGGTACACAATCCTGAGCCGCAGATTCGCCAGAAAGCAAAACATTCAAAAACAAAACAAAAATTATATACAAAAACCTACGAATCATTATGCTCATCATAATTGGCCAACACCACTTGGATAGTTTAGATTTAGTGTCAACAAAAGTCTATTACAATGAGATATAAATGAAGCTTCTTATTATCAGTGATGCATGGCATCCACAAATTAACGGCGTTGTAAGAACTTACCAACATCTTAGTGAGGAGCTGGAGAAGCTTGGCCATACAGTAAAAGTTATTGGCCCTGCTGACTTCCCTTTTAGACTTCCAATGCCGGGCTATTCAGAAATCAATCTGGCCATAATGCCATATCGGCGACTCAAAAAAATGATAGCAGCCTACGAGCCGGACGATATTCACATAGCAACAGAAGGCTCTTTAGGATGGGCATCAAGACGCTATTGCCTCAAACATAACCATAGTTTTACAACCTCATACCATACGCATTTCCCATACTATATAGCCAAGCGCGTAGAACGCTTACTGCCATTCCTAAACAACATAACTCACAAGGCAGCAAAAAATATGGTGAGATATTTCCACGCTCCGGCCAAAGCCATAATGATAGCCACACAAAGTCTGGAAGATGAACTTAAAGAATGGGGATTTAAAACGCCTATGCATAGACTTTCCAGAGGCGTTAATATTGATATTTTCTTTCCGGGAGAAAAAACTCTCTTTCATGACCTGCCCAAACCAGTAGCACTATATGTCGGACGCATTGCCATTGAAAAAAATCTGGAAGATTTTCTGGACATGAAATGGAAAGGCTCAAAAGTTATTGTAGGCGAAGGCCCCAGTCTAAACGAGTTCAAACAAAAATATACCAACGTCCGTTTCACCGGAAAAAAAGAAGGCGAAGAACTGGCCGCACATTACCGATCTGCTGACTTATTTGTATTCCCGTCACGCACAGACACATTCGGAATTGTACTAATCGAAGCCATAGCCTCCGGCCTTCCAGTTGCCGGATACAACGTAACAGGATCAAAAGATATTATCACCGAGCCGTTTTTAGGATCGCTTCATGAACATAACTTGCTGGAAGCATCAAAGAATGCTTTAAAATCAGGAACACCGGAACAACGCTCAGAACATGCAAAAAACTACTACACATGGGAAAATGCAGCGCGACAATATCAAAAAATCATCCGGAAATAACCATAAACACAAGTTGCTATAGTGATTTGGCTTTATTTTTGCACTAGGCACAAGGAACGAAGCTTAGTAATACTAAGTGAGTGACGAGTAACAACGTGCAAGGATAAATGCAAGTCGCTATATAGTGAATAAAAGGAAACTAAATGGCCAATATATTACTCGCAGAAGATGATATCTCAATGCTTCAGTTTCTAAAACTTGCACTAGAACGCGCAGGACACGATGTCACAGCTAATAACAATGGACTTAAAGCTCTAACTGCTCTTGATAACGACAAATTCGACCTACTCCTAACAGATATTGTTATGCCGGGAATGGATGGTATAGAACTAGCGCAAAAAGCAACAAAGAAATGCCCGCATATACAGGTGATGTTTATCACCGGATTTGCAGCCGTAGCAATGGAGCAAAACAGCAAT
The DNA here is from genome assembly GCA_023140215.1 of Alphaproteobacteria bacterium. Lineage (GTDB taxonomy): Bacteria > Pseudomonadota > Alphaproteobacteria > Micavibrionales > Micavibrionaceae > JAJRYK01. Next base: position 25,940 of record JAGLMC010000019.1, on the reverse strand, counting down.
ACCCTCAAAAATGCCAAAATTTTATCAAAACCATTTCACCTGAATGAACTGATATCCCAAGTAGAACTTATACTAAAGGCTGCATAAATATTTTCTCATTGACGCTTGAAATTCAAAAAGCAATAGAATACAACAATACAGCGCAAAATGGGCGGTTAGCTCAGCGGCAGAGCACTTGCTCGACACGCAAGGGGTCACTGGTTCAATCCCAGTACCGCCCACCATTTTCTTTTTTCCGGCAGCATCCATTAGTAAACAGGTACAAAAACATTGAATTTACCAAAAAGCTGTAGTTTAATATCATGGTGAAGTAAAATTAATCTTTTAAAAATTAAAGCATTAATGCCTTCACTAAATTTCTTACAGGGTAAAATATTATGGAATTACTGACAAAAAAAGACGCTTTCACCGAATGCAAAACTCCTTGGGAGGAAGATAAACTGGATCGGCAGACTGTCGCTGATTACCTTACTCCAATTATTGGTAGTATTCGGAAACCATTCGTAATCTCTCTGAATGCACCGTATGGAACAGGAAAATCATTCTTTATCAAAAACTGGCAAAAACAGTTGGAAGATGATGGATATAAGGCAATCTACTTTAATGCGTGGAAGACCGATTATGCCGAAGATGCTCTGATTGCATTCATTAGTTCTATCAAAGATCAAATCAACTTAGATAATGACAATGAGAAGACAAAAAAACTGGATGAATTGTTTGCTAAAGCAAAGCCATATATAAACAGGAGGACATTGCCGGTTGTTGCCAAAATTTTGTTTCGTGCGCTTATTGGCTCAAAGGCAGTTGAGGATATAGTCGACCTGCCTGACAATATTGATAATGAACTAACATCTCTCATTGGTGATTTTGCCGGGGACACCCTTTCACGTCATGAAGATATACAGAAATCTATAAAAGGTTTTCGAGAGTTTCTGAAAGAACTTGTTATCGAACTTACACAAGACACAGATAACAAAGATAAGAAAAAGCTAATCATCTTTGTTGATGAGCTTGATCGTTGCCGTCCTACATACGCTATTGAAATACTGGAATGTATAAAACATCTCTTTAATGTGGAAGGGCTGGTATTTATTCTGGCTGTTGATGTCGAACAGCTTAGAAGTACGGTATCTTCCGTGTATGGCCTGAAAGACACGGGAGAAGGATATCTGAGAAAATTTATAGACTGGCAATTAAATTTGCCCAAACCATCAGCATATAAATATGCAGAATTTATGTTTAATTCGTTCAACTTGGAAGAAACTGGAAAATTTACAGAGGATGTAAACGTTATTACAGGGAGAGGTAATCTCACGAAAATGATAGGTATGCTTGCAAATACTTATAATCTAAGCCTGCGCCAAATTACACAGATTTTTACTGATATAAATTTATATGTCCGGTCTATCCCAGCAAAACATCTCCCATTTAGTTATATGCTAGGGTTTCTCTCAGTCATGAGACACGTAATTCCAATCAATGAACTCAGAGCATATTGTCTGGGAGAAATATCTTGTGAGCCTTTATTAGAAAAAATAGGAAGTAAAATTCCTAAAGAAGAATATACACAAATAAAATTCGAAAATTGGGACAAACTCAAGCCACTTTTACATGCCATGTTTCTGACAAATGAAACATGGGACGATCTAAAAAAAGAACATAATGCGGTGATAAAAAAAATGAATGAAGCGAGTAACAATAACCTCCGTAACCAAGACACAATAGCAAACGAAAAACGACATAATTATATAGAAAAAATATTCGAAATATTTCAAAATTTTATAATGTCTAACGTAGACCCCTCTGGTATAGATTGCTTTGTTTCCTCTGTTCCCTCTGTTCCCTTTGACGTACTTCCCTCTATTGCAGGCCATGTGTATAAAGAGTTGGAAAAAGCATTTTTCTTAACTGAGGATGTGAAATGATATTCCGGAAACGTGGACATATTAGTTAATATGTCCCCAGTTTTGCATTTCCAATCTTTCCCAGTACCACCATTTAAAACATAAAGATTGAAGCCAGACCTAAAAATGATAGAGAAACATTATGGACACGATGTTGCGGAAGATTATTATAATGAATTAGCCGACGAAAAAGATTACGACTTACTTTCGCAGCTTATCTATGAATTGTTCTCTCAAAGAAACGAGTTCTTTTGTCTGCGATAATGTGAATTGCAATATTTCATCGGATTGATCTTTAAGCAGGTCAAAAATCTCATCAAGGAGCTTCATTTTTTCTTTGTCTTTTAACGGCATTTCTCTTACTTGGAATAATTCAAATAATTCAATATTTAGCGCATTTGCTATTTCTAAGGCAGTATCAAGACGCGGAGCAAACTTTCCACGCTCAATATTTGAAATCGTATCAACGCTCTTATCAATAAGCTCAGCTAACGCTTCTTGCGATAGCTTTTTAGCTTTTCTTAGTTTCTGTATTCTTTGCCCTAATAGACTGTTAAATTTATTTTCTTTTATCATATTCGCATTCTTACTTATAATTTCAAGAGGAAACACTAATATAGACTACGAATATATGTTGATATTTCTATTTACACGGAGTAACTTCGGGTAAGAAAATAGGAAATAATCGAATGATAAAGAAAAACCAATGAATCAAAAAGACAAACTGGCTGCGCATCGTCTGGATGATCTTAAATATGCAGATGAGGAAAACAGTATTTTTATTGTCAAAGAACAACTATATCCAGAAACACGTGGGTGGATACATTATGAATTTAGAAACAAAGAAAATGCTCTAGAATTTATAAAAACCGGAGATTTATCCTTAATTCTTTGCAGATCCTAATCTCCTCAAATAATAATTTGACTATAATATGAAAAGTGCTAATAATGGATGATAATAACGACCGCTCTATATGGATTTTCTATCACCTGTTTATGGCGTTTTTATACGGTGTAATAGGTATTATAATTGGAGCATTTTTCTTTTAATACGTCTTTCTTTTAATACGTCGGATTACTCGAAAAAACCGCCCCCCCCCACAGCTCTATATCTTTAAACCCAATCCCTAAACACTCCGTTAAAACATAAAGATTGAAGCCAGACCTAAAAATGATAAAAATCCTGTAATATCTGTGACGGTTGTTAGCAATACGGTTGAAGAAACTGCCGGATCAGACCCCATACGGTTTATAATAATCGGTATTGTTGCTCCAAATAAGCCGGCTATAAATAGATTAATAAGCATTGCCATAGCAATCACGAATCCCAGCATAGTATTGCCAAACCAAAGAGATGCAATCATCCCTGAAATAAAAGCAAAGGCTACTCCATTTAAAGACCCTACAAGCGTTTCTTTCCAGATAATGCGCAATGTATTTGCTCCGGAAAGCTCACGGGTAGCCAAGGCACGCACTGCGACTGTTAGCGTTTGTGTTCCTGCATTTCCACCCATAGAGGCAACAATTGGCATTAGGACAGCCAGAGCAACAATTTCTTCTATTGTCGCGTCAAAAATAGAAATAACAAGTGATGCTAAAATGGCCGTTAACAAATTAATAAAGAGCCAGCGAAAACGCTTTTCTGTAGTTGAAATAACTGCACGGTATAAATCTCCTTGATCCACACCGGCCATTTTCAAAAGATCTTCCTGAGCTTCTTCGTCAATAACATCAATGACATCATCAATTGTGATAACACCGATTAACCGTCCGTTTTCATCAATAACAGGCGCAGATGTTATATCGTCACGCCGGAAAATATGCGCCACTTCTTCCTGATCCATATCTGCCGGAATTGGATGAATTTCATCAAGTAATAATGTTTCAATCTTATCAAAACGTTTTGCCCGAACAATTTTATGTAAAGGGATTTGTCCAACAACACGATAGGCCGGATTAATAACAAAAATATCAAAAAAATCATCCGGAAGATCATTCGTTTCTTTTTGAAGATAATCAATCACATTGCCTGTTGTCCAAAACTCAGGTATGGCAACAACCTCACGCTGCATTAAACGTCCGGCACTATCCTCTGGAAAATTCAGACCTTCTTCCACGGCTGTTCTGATTTTGTCTGATAATTTTCGTATTATCTCTTGTTGAAAATTTTCCTCAAGATTGATTACAAGCTCCAGAGCATCATCACTTTCAAGAGCTGAAATAATAGCTGCAACTTGTTCCGGAGGCATTGAAGTTAATGCATTTTTGCACAGCTCGGAGTCTATTTCTGTAAAGACAGAAGGATCAAGAAGATCTCCATACATTAACAATAATTCATCACGATCATCACCATTTACTTTGGCAATGAGTTCCGCTGTATCTGCAACACTTAAATCTTTGAGGAATGCACTAACGGTGTCGGAGTCCTGTGCCCGCACAGCATTAATCATTGTTATGATTTGCTCATCCGTCATAAGGAAAGAAGTATCTTCTGTACCGTTTAATTCTTGTGCTATGTCATGTATTTTTTTTCGCATGACAAAAATGTTCCTTAATATGAATATATGTTTTTTTAACCGTTATTTTCTTTTTCCAAAACCTGAGCAGAGACCGTTGCTTGTGCTGTTATATTAATAATACTTCGTGATGATGCTGATCTTGTTAATACATGTGCCGAACGTGCTACACCCAGAAGAATTGGCCCAACACTTATTCCTTTTGCAAGAACTCGTACCATATTAAATGCTATGTTAGATGCATCAACATTTGGCATAATGAAAAGATTTGCACTTCCTTCCAAACTTGAATTTGGCATAATCCTTTTACGAATTGTTTCAGAAAGCGCTGCATCTGCTTGCATTTCTCCATCTATTTCCAGATTTGGCGCACGTCTACGAATATCTTTATAAGCAGCCCGCATTTTATTGGCAGAGTCTGAATCTCCCGTACCGTAATTTGAATGAGAAAGCAGCGCAACCTTTGGAGAAATACCAAATTTTTCAACTTCTTTTGCTGCCATAAGAGTCATTTCAGAAATTTGCTCAATGCTTGGATTTGAATTTATTTGTGTATCACAGAAAAAGTAAGTGCCGCTTGGTAAGAGTAAAGCGTTCATTGCAGCCGGTGTTTCAACTCCGGATTTGAGTCCGATAATATCAATAATATCTTTTATATGATATCTGTATTGTCCTGTTGTACCGCAAATAACAGAATCTGCTTCTCCTTTGTAAACGATTAGCGCACCGATTACAGTCGTGTTTGTTCGTACTATTGTACGTGCATCTTCCGGTGTAACTCCATGACGTTCCATGATTTTATGATATGTTTCCCAATATTCCCTGTAACGTGAATCATTTTCCGGATCAATAAACTCAATATCTTTTTCTATATCGAAACGCAGCCCAAGACGTTTAACCCGCGTTTCAACAATTCTTTTACGTCCAATTAAAATAGGGATTGCAAGATTCTCATCAAGAACCGTTTGTATAGCTAAAAGTGTTCTGTCTTCTTCTCCTTCACAATAAACTATCCGCTTCGGGTTTTCTTTAGCGCGACTGTAAATTGGACGCATGATAAGCTGTGAGCGAATAAAAAATTGATTTAATTTTTGTTCATATGCTTCAAAATCAGTAATTGGACGTGTTGCGACACCGGTTTCCATAGCTGCTTTTGCAACAGCTATTGGAAGATCAACTATCAATCTTGGATCAAATGGTTTTGGAATTAGATATTCTGAACCAAAATATAAATGTTCATTGCTATAAACTGCGGAGACTTCTGCCGAAGCTTCCTTGCGAGCTAATAATGCAATGGCATCAACGCAAGCAAGTTTCATTTCTTCATTAATTGTAGTTGCCCCAACATCAAGAGCGCCACGGAACAGAAAAGGGAAACACAAAACATTATTAACCTGATTTGTATAATCAGAACGTCCTGTGCAGACAATGCAATCCGGTTTGGCTTCTTTAGCTTCTTCCGGCATAATTTCAGGTGTTGGGTTTGCAAGAGCCATAATCAACGGCGCATCAGCCATAGATGCAATCATACCTTTATCAACAACTCCCGGTGCTGATAGGCCAAGAAAAACATCTGCGCCTTTGATTGCTTCTTTTATAACACGGTGTTTTGTATCAACGGCAAACATCTCCTTTTCCAGAGTCATGCCTTTGTTACGACCTTTATAAATAACACCATTGCTATCACAAACAATTATGTTTTCTTTTTTTAATCCGGCTTTAACTAACAGCGACAGACAAGCAATAGCTGAAGCTCCGGCTCCTGATGCAACAAGTTTGATATCTTTTATGTCACGACCGGACCATTTAATCCAATTTTTAAAAGCCGCATTAACAATAATCGCAGTACCATGCTGGTCATCATGAAAGACAGGAATACCCATACGTTCCTTAAGGCGTTTTTCAATCTCGAAACATTCCGGAGCTTTTATGTCTTCAAGGTTAATCCCGCCATAACTTGGCTCAAGTGCCGCAACGATATCAACGAATTTCTGAATATATTCTTCTCTCGATGTGTCTTCATTTGTATGAACACTCATATCAACTTCGACATCAACAGAATCAATATTTGCAAATTTTTTGAAAAGAACAGCCTTGCCTTCCATTACAGGTTTGGATGCTAATGCTCCTATATTTCCAAGACCTAAAACAGCCGTACCATCTGTTATAACTGCAACAGTGTTTCCTTTTGATGTATAATCATAAACTGTTTTGGGGTCTTTTTCTATTTCTTCACATGGTGCGGCAACTCCCGGAGAATAAGCAAGTGCCAAATCCATTTGCGATGCCATGGCAGTTGTCGGATATAATGAAACTTTTCCGGGTTTTGGATATCTGTGATAATCAAGTGCGCTTTTACGAAAAGCATCTTCCTTAGGGGCTTCTTTTTTCTTTGTCATGTTATTGCCATTGTTCCTTAGATTAATATTGACGGTTAGCGTATTATCTATAAATATCTTTTATGCTTGGAAAGATGAAGTTTGAAAATCAAGATATTGAATTAAAACAAAAACACAACCCTATATTTTTATAATGCCCTTACAAAATAATTTGAAGTAAATTTTTTCATCTTTTTGAAAAAATTAAGATGTAGCAAAAAAATCTACAGTTGTTTAACTTTACTGAAACTTTAAGAGAGGTGATAACTAATGGTAAAAATAAAGGATAAAAAATTTCGTCCTGAATTGATTTGTCCCGCAGGAACACCGGCATCACTCAGAACAGCAGTAGATGCTGGGGCGGATACCGTTTATTGTGGCTTTCAAAATGAGACTAATGCTCGGAATTTCCCCGGACTTAATTTCACACCGGATGAAATGAAAGAAGCAGTAAAATATGCCCATACTAATAATGCAAAAGTCTTACTGGCAGCGAATACTTTTCCTCCCGCAGGTAAAACTGCTCTTTGGAAAGAAGCAATAGATAATGCTGTAAATTTTGGAATTGATGCAATTATAATTGCTGATATTGCCGTCGCAAATTATGTAAAAGAAACATACCCTAAGCAGCGATTACACTTATCCGTTCAAGCAGGAGCGCCTTCTGTTGAAGCTATAAAATATTACTGTGAAGAATTTAACGTAAAACGTGCAATTTTGCCACGTATTCTCACTATTCCTGAAATTAAACTATTAAAAAAAGATATTCCCTGTGAAATTGAATGCTTTATTTTCGGAAACCATGGTTTAATGACCGAAGGAAGATGCAATCTTACTAATTATGCAACTGGTCTATCTACAAATATGGATGGAGTTTGCTCACCGGCCAGCCATATTAAATATAAAGAAGATCAAGAAAAAAACCTTACAGCACAACTAGGTGAATTTGTGATTGATTGTTTTTCCTGTAATCAAAATCCGGGATACCCTACAATTTGCAAAGGACGCTATTTAGTTTCTCATAAGAGAGAAGGCTATTATGCTTTTGAAGAACCGGTTAGCTTAAATCTTGCAAAATTACTTCCAGAGCTTGTAGAAGCCGGAGTAGATGCTTTTAAAATTGAAGGCAGACAAAGATCCAAAGCATATGTCAAAGCAGTAGTTTCAGCATGGAGCAATGCAATAGACGATATTATGGAAGGAAAAACTCCTGAAGTAGAAGGACTTCTAGCACTTACAGAGGGACATAAACAAACTCAAGGTGCTTATGAAAGCAAAATGTGGAGATAGCATCATGACAGCAAAACTAACAATGGGGCCTATATTATTTCACTGGGAGGCTGACAAGAAACGAGACTTTTATTTTAAAATTGCTGACGAATCCCCAGTTGATACAGTTTATATCGGTGAAGTTATTTGTTCAAAGCGCGCACCTTTTTTTGAAGCTTATTACGATGAGGTAGCAGATCGCTTAGTAAGAGCAGGAAAAACCGTTGTTTTTTCTTCCTTGGCAGAAATCATGACTTTACGAGAACGTAAAATGACCAAGGAAATTTGTGAATTGGATTCTTTTGAGATAGAAGCAAATGATTCCGCTGCGCTTTATCATTTACGCGGAAAACCTCATAGAGTTGGTCAATATTTCAATACTTATAATGAAGAAACAATGGCTTATATGGTTTCCAAAGGAGCGACGCATTTTTCCCTTTTATCCGAGCTGTCGGCTGAATCTATAGCTATTCTTGGAGAAAAGGCAAAAAAGCTGAAAGTTGGTCTGGAAGTTCAGGTTTATGGACGAACCGGCTTAGCTCTTTCAGCACGCTGTTATCATGCCCGATCTCATGATCGTGTTAAGAATAACTGTAAATTCATTTGTAAAAATGATCCTGACGGTTTGGATATCAAAACGCTATCCGGAAAACCTTTTCTTTCTATTAACGGTATACAAACCCTTTCATATAGCTGTCTTAATTTAATACAGGAAATACAAGAAATGATCTCTATAGGAGTTACTCACTTTCGTTTGTCTCCACATAATCATGATATGATTGAAATATCCAAAATCTTCTATTCAGTTATAAATAAAGAAAAAAATTATAAAGAAGCTCTGGAACAACTTAATAAAACAAGATTTAGCAATATATTTTCTAACGGATTTTACCATAAAAAGGCAGGTTACTTGTGGATTAAAAAAAATTAAGGACTACAATCCGATCTGGCAACATATTCAAAACCATAGATTATTAGCATAATTTCTTGACATCAATCAATAAGAATGGTAGATGTCGCAACCAGTTTGACATGATGCTCTTATGGACAGAGCTTTTGGTAAGGTATCTTTCAGTAGATACGAGAAAGATACGTGAACCTTAGAATTCACCTTTCCTAAAAAGTTCAGTTATTCAAATAGTGATCCATCGAACTTAAGGGTAAACCTCGCACGGTGCGAATGAACCCATAGAACTGTTTTTTGCGAAAGGAAAATACAATGGCACAAACAGGCACAGTAAAATTTTTTAATGAACAAAAAGGCTTCGGCTTTATTCAACCTGAAGACGGTGGAAATGATGTATTCGTACATATTTCGGCTGTTGAAAAGTCTGGTTTACAAACATTGCGCGAAGGTCAGAAAGTAAATTTCGATATTGAAACTGACGAAAAACGCGGTAAAACAAACGCTACAAATCTTTCAGAAGCTGCATAATAAAACTTCTGAGAAATATATCTTTTAAAAGAAGGCATTCAGCAATAGCGTTGAATGCCTTTTTTACTTATAATAATTTGGATTAGAAATCTGATATTTTTAATACAAGCCCTCAAACGCCGGACATGCTTCGGGCTTATGCCCGCCATGCAGTCACACGGTACAATTTCAAATATAATTACATTATTTATTTTCTACCATCATTTATTATTTATGCCCTTGGATAAAAAATAAAGCTAAACAACTATAATTATTCAATAGTTACTAAAGTAAATAAAAAAAATAAAAAATACTCTGGAATAAATTACAAAAACCATATATTGTATCCTTATGATTCTCGTAGACACAACATGTTGTGTTTTTGGGGTCGCCATCGACTAAAAATATATTCATATCAAACACTTCACAGGAGTTAACTATGACGACTATCGCCGCTCTATCCCAATCTAAACCTGATGGCTTAAACTCCGATGAAATTACAGAACTTTTTATTGGAACAGATGTTAATTGTAGTGATGCTGTAAACGAATATATTACAGGCTCTGACTGGCGCGTTAAAGCTAATGCCAATACTGGATACTCTAATGCAGGACTAATTAACAATGTCGCCGGTAAAGTTATAGCCAATTTCTGGCTTGATACAATTTACAGCCCTGAAGAAGGCGGAGCGCACCGTAAAGGTGATGTTCATATCCACGATCTGGATTGTTTAACCGGTTACTGTGCGGGATGGTCGTTACGCGCACTTCTTAACGAAGGATTTAACGGTGTAGACGGACGCGTATCCTCTCGTCCTCCACGCCATTTCAGAGAAGCTCTTGGCCAAATGAGTAACTTTCTTGGTATTTTACAATCAGAATGGGCAGGCGCACAAGCTTTCAGCTCTTTTGATACATATCTTGCGCCATATGTTTTTCTAGATAACCTGCCATACAATGAAATTAAGAAAGCAATTCGCCAATTTGTCTATAATTTGAATGTTCCTGCGCGTTGGGGACAGTCACCTTTTACAAATATTACGCTTGATATTACTGTTCCGGAAGATCTGGCAGATCAAATTCCAACTTATAATGATCTACATTTATTCAAAGATATGGAAAATAATGATTCACTAAAAAGAGCGCAACAACGCGATCTTGGTATCCGCACGCTTGAAGATATGGCTTTCAAGCACTTCCTTCCTGAAATGGAGCTTATTAACATTGCCTATTATGAAGTAATGACAGAAGGCGATTCCAGTGGCAAACCTTTTACTTTCCCAATCCCGACCGTAAATATCACAGAAGATTTTGACTGGGATAGCAAAGTTGCCCAAGCCATCTTTGAAAACACTGCAAAAGTCGGAAGTTCTTATTTTCAAAATTTTGTCGGAAGTCAATGGATGACAAATGAAGCTGGCGAAAAAGTTCGTAATCCGGAAGCTTATTCTCCGGGAGCTGTGCGTTCTATGTGTTGCCGGTTACAACTGGACTTGCGTGAACTTCTCAAACGCGGAAATGGTCTGTTCGGTTCAGCGGAAATGACAGGGTCAATAGGTGTAGTTACACTTAATATGGCTCGGTTAGGCTATAGATTCAAAAATGATTATGAAGGATTAATCAAAGAAATTGATCGGCTGATGGATATATCAAAATCCACGCTTGAGAAAAAACGTGATTTTGTTCAAAAAATGTATGATCGCGGACTCTATCCTTATACTGCGCGTTACTTACCATTCTTTCGCAATCACTTTTCGACCATTGGTATTAACGGTATGAATGAAATGATTCGTAATTTTACCAACGATAAACATGACCTAACCGATGAATACGGTATTCAAGTCAGTATAGATATTCTAGATCACATGCGAGGCCGTATGGTGGAATATCAGGAAGAAAGTGGAAATCTTTATAATCTGGAAGCTACTCCGGCGGAAGGTACAACATATCGTTTTGCAAAAGAAGATTTAAAACACTACCCTGATATTATTCAAGCTGGTGTAGAAGAAAATATTTACTACACAAACTCTTCACAAATACCGGCAGACTACACAGATGATCCATTTGAAGCTTTAGATCTACAAAATAAACTACAATGCAAATATACCGGTGGTACGGTTTTACATTTATATATGGGTGAAAAACTATCCTCTGCTGAAAGTTGCAAACGCTTCGTAAAAAAAGTAATTGAAAACTACCAGCTTCCATACATTACCGTTACACCGGTCTTTTCTACCTGTGAAACACATGGTTATTTAAATGGTGAACAATCTACATGCCCAATTTGCGGTGAAGAAACAAATGTCTGGACACGTGTTATGGGTTATTTCCGTCCCGTTGCGAGCTTCAATAAAGGTAAAAAAGGTGAGCATGAAGAACGTAAACACTTTTTTGAACGCCGCATTGAATCTGCTGATTTATTTGAGGATGCCTAATGTCAAATAATGCCACTGCTCTTCAAAGCTATCCTCCAAATATAAGGGAGGCTCCGAATACAAGGAAAACTAAAGAAGCAGTACTTCCAATCTATGACCTTACACCATTTACTATGCTGGATTTTCCAGACAAATGTGCCGCAATAATATGGTTTTCCGGATGCAATATGCGCTGTCCTTATTGTCACAATCCGGAAATTGTAAAAGGTAAAGGAAATACAAAAATTGATGACGTACTTAACTTTCTAGAAAAACGAAAAAGCTTGCTTGACGGTGTCGTTCTATCCGGAGGAGAAGCCTCAATCTATCCGGGTCTTCCTGATTTTGTTCGCAAAGTCAAAGAAATGGGATATGCAATCAAGCTTGATACCAATGGCACACGTCCTGATCTTGTGAAGAATTTTCTGGAACACGGATATCTGGATTATATTGCTCTGGATTACAAAGCTCCTCCGGAAAAATTTAAAAGAATTACCGGCTTTCAAAAATTTGAAACTTTTCTAGAAACATTATCAATTTTATGTAAACAAAACACAGTTCAATTTGAAATTCGCACTACAGTTCATACCAGCCTTTTAAACGAACAGGATATTACCGCGATCATAAATGATCTTTCATCTAAAAATTACATTGGAACATATTACGTTCAGAATTTCCAAAATAATAACGATAGCCCTACATTGGAAATCTTACCTCCTCAGGAACGTATTCTGGATATATCCCAGCTACCGCAACCTAAAGGATTTTCAATAGAATTCCGTAACTTTTAATAATAATAAAAAAGCACCAAAGATAATTAATCAAGATTCTTTAGACGGAAATTCTTTTAAGTATTCATTCTCAAGCAATTCAACAGTCTTAAAATCAGAATCCCGACGAAGCAAACTACGAACAACATGCCCTCTTGTCGGAAAAAAGTGAACACGGCGGACATAAGAACCACCAAGATCCTGATTTGAAATTTTAAGCCCCTTACCAACTAAATATTCATGAACAAACACATAATTTTTAGTACCGGCATCCATTTCATCACTAGGTATATTAGAGCCACCCATCAAACGAATTAAAATACGGTTCTTACCGGCACCATTACGTTTCATCTCATGAATACACTCATTGATAGGTTTAAAAGCATTATCCATAAGCGATTGGTCAACTTCTTCAAAATGTGGAAATGCCGCTAAAATCTCATCCGGTAAAAGAACGTAACCCAAAACCCCAATCTTTAAATGCTGATCATAAATTGACACCACAACACCGGAACCAACTACAGCAATTAACATTTCATCATTTTTATCACTAAAAATAATTTGACCCGGCTCTAAATAAACAGGACGTTCTGAAAACTTACTATTAAAATAATCATCATGACGATCACTATCACGACGCTCTTTCTTCAAGGACTTATCATCAACATCAGACTCTTGATTTTCGGTATATGAATTATCTTCACTCATGATTCTTTCATCTCAAAATATATATGCACGTTTATTGATTTTAATCTAAGTAATCTTTTCCATCAACCAATATCCTGCCAAGAGAGAAATAAAATTACTAATTCATGTTAATATGAGCTAAAAAGCGCTTAAGATACAATTGTCCCATGTATAAGTATATATTCCTATCACATTTTATGATAAGTGTCAAGGAATATTATAAAATAATCACGCTATATACATTCATATGTTTTAATAAGCCCATCAAAAAGCGTTGTAGAAGGCATCCAACCGGCATTAAAAATACGAGAAGAATTCATTAATTTTTGCGCCACTCCATCCGGTTTTGATTCATCAAAAACCAACTCTCCGGTAAATCCGGTACATTCAGCAATAAGATGCGCTAAGTCAGCAATAGTAATATCTTCACCGGAGCCAACATTTATTGGCTTCATATCACTATAATTTTTCAACAAAAACACCAATGCATCAGCCAAATCATCAACATACAAAAACTCACGACGGGCAGCACCACTCCCCCATACAATCATCTCCGCAGCGTTATTACACTTTGCTATATGTGCTTTCATCATAAGTGCCGGAATAACATGCGAGTTATGTGCATCAAAACTATCACCAACCCCGTAAAGATTACATGGCATCGAAGATATAAAATCACAACCATGCTGCTGACGATAGGCTTGGCAAAGCTTAACTCCGGAAATCTTTGCAATCGCATATGCTTCATTTGTTGGCTCTAATGCTCCAGTTAACAATGCATCCTCAGTAATAGGATTTTCAGCATCTTTCGGATAAATGCACGATGAACCTAAAAAGAGAAGTTTTTCCACACACAGCTTATGCGCAGCATGAATAATATTATTCTGGATCATTAAATTATCATAAAGAAAATCTGCCGGATAAGTATCATTAGCCAAAATACCACCAACTTTTGCTGCTGCTATAATAATAACATCGGGCTTGTACTGCGAAATCCAGTCATAAGTATCCACCTGATTGCGCAAATCAAGCTCACCGCGAGGAGCAATTAACACCTCACAATGCTCAAAACTCAAACGCCGTAACAAAGCTGCTCCGACCATACCATTATGACCGGCTACCCAGATTTTCTTACCTTCAAGAGAAAATAGCGTGTCTAACCAGCCTTTTGCCATGATTCCCAACCATCCAAAAAAGATCGGCGATCTGCATTAACCATATCACTAATCAACTCATCGAAATATATTTCCGGCTGCCAACCAAGCTTTTCTTTGGCCTTTGATGCATCACCGAGTAAATAATTCACATCCTTGGGACGAAAAAGCTTAGAATCAATATTAATTAATATTTTGCCGGTTTTAACATTAACACCTACTTCATTAACGCCAACACCTTTCCATAAAATCTCAATACCAATATGGGCAAAAGCGCGTTCTACAAACTCCCTCACAGTATGTGCCTGTCCGGTAGCAAGGACATAATCATCAGGCTCATCTTGCTGTAACATTAACCACATCCCGACAACATAATCACGCGCATGCCCCCAATCACGCACAGAATCCAAATTACCAAGCGTCAGCATATCCTGCTGCCCCGCTTCTATAGCAGCTACGGCCTGAGTGATTTTACGTGTTACAAAATCCTCACCACGCAATGAGCTTTCATGATTAAACAAAATCCCGTTTGATACATACAGACAATATGAATCACGGTATGTTCTAGCCAACCAATAAGCTGCAAGCTTGGCTACACCATAAGGGCTACACGGCGCAAACGGAGTTTCTTCATTTTGCGGAGCAGGAGAAACACCAAACATCTCAGAGCTGGATGCTTGATAAATACGAACACTACGCTCCAATCCCAAAACACGCACAGAATCTAAAATATTTAAAACGCCCTTTGTATTTATATCAAACATAGAAGAAGGAGTTTCAAAGCTAACTTTTACATGACTAAGCGCAGCTAAATTATAAATTTCATCCGGATTGATTGTTTTAATAAGAAAGTTCAGATTATTAGCATCAATCATATCTCCAAAATAAAGCTGTATATCAAGACCTTCAAGACGTGTGCATGTATCCACACAATCCCAACGCACAAGTCCATGAACTTCATAGCCCTTATCCAACAAGAATGAAGCTAAAAATGCACCATCCTGTCCGGTTATGCCTGTAATAAATGCTATTTTTGAAGTCATAACGGCAAATTGCACGACTTCATTACTAAATGCAAAATTTTTCTATAGTCTATGCGATATAAAATGATTCAAGAAATCATTTTATATCTGCGTTCAAACGCCACGCAGGCTGCGCCCCATAAGGGGCGGGTCGCAGTCGCGACCTTATATAGCATGATTATTTTATAATGCTCATGCTATATCATTAAAATTATGTAATTTTTGATTTTACCTCTAAATCAATTTGATAAAAATCCTTATACCACTCTACAAACTTGTGAATTCCATCTTTAAGCAAAGTAGATGGCTTGAAATCAATCGCATCAGATAAAGCATCAATATCAGCATATGTCGAATAAACATCACCAAGCTGAATCTCCATCATATTTTTCTTGGCCTTTATCCCTGTTTCAGCCTCAATAAATTTAATAAGGTCTATAAGCTTCTCAGGTCTGTTATTTCCAATATTATAGATTTTATATGGTGCTTTACTTTCACTATCCAAATCGGGAATTTTATCCACCAAACGCATCATTGCTTCAATGATATCGTCAATATAGGTAAAGTCACGCAACATATCTCCATTATTATAAACATCTATACTACGTCCTTCATAGATAGCTTTGGTAAACTTATAAACTGCCATATCCGGCCGTCCCCAAGCCCCATATACAGTAAAAAATCGCAAACCGGTACAAGGCAAACCATAAAGATGGGCGTAACTATGCGCCATTAATTCATTAGATTTTTTAGTAGCGGCATAAAGGCTAATCGGATGATCTACATTGTGTTTCTCTGAAAACGGCACAACCGTATTAGCGCCATAAACAGAACTGCTTGATGCAAAAATCAAATGCCCTGCTCTTGTTTGGCGAGCGCCTTCAAGTACATTCAGAAACCCCTGTAAATTACTATCAACATAAATATGCGGATTATCAATAGAATAGCGCACACCGGCCTGCGCAGCGATATGTGCTATCACATCAGGGTTATAACTCATAAAAAGCTTTTCCATGCCGGTTCGATCAGCAATATCCAGCTTTTCAAATTCAAAATTATCAAAAGGCTCAAGTATTTTTAAACGCACTTCTTTGAGTGAAACATCATAATAATCATTCAGATTATCAATACCAAGCACCGTGTATCCAGCCTCACACAATCTTTTGGCATAATGAAAACCAATAAATCCAGCCACGCCTGTAACAAGTATTTTCTTCATATCATTGTTCTACCCTTGAGAAGCTGCCCTGCGCAAGCGATCATTAATCGCAACGCCAAGTCCTGTTTCCGGCACAGACATCACAGCTATAGATTTATGTTCCGGTTGATCCAGATCCTTAAGCATAGCAAACAAATTCGACGCGGCAGCATGTAAATCACCCTCTTCACTCAAATTCCTAAGCATTGTATCAGGCAAATCACTAGCAAAACCACCACTTTCAACACCAATAAATTTACACAAACCAAATGCCAGAAGTGCTTCCCCAACTCCTAAATCAGTAGCATTAAGACGCACAGGAGTATCCGGCGCATAATGTTTTAATAACATCCCCGGTGATTTTGGTGTAGAACTCTCACCATAATCATAAGAAACAGGAACACCTAAAACACGCTGAATATCCTCGGCAATAATCGCACCGGGGCGCAAAATACAAGGCTGCTCTCCAGATAAATCCAAAACCGTAGATTCAAGCCCAACCGAACATGAACCTGCTGCCAGAATTATATCAACTTTATCACCAAGACTATCAGCAACATGAGCGGGACTTGTAGGACTAAGACTCCCTGACCTGTTAGCACTCGGCGCAACTATAGGTACACCAACCTCTTTTAACAAAGCCAACGCTACCGGATGGTTAGGAACGCGCACAGCCAAAGTCTCCAAACCGGCTGTTGCAAGCTCCGAGAGACCTGTATCTTTTTTGCGCGGTAAAATAAGCGTTAATGGCCCCGGCCATAAATGATGAGCAATGATTTTAGCTTGCTCATTAAATACAGCAAACTCTTCAGCCTGCACATAAGAATAAAAATGAGCAATCAAGGGATTAAACGAAGGTCGCCCCTTAGCTTCAAAAATTCTAGCAACGGCTTTTCCATCCAACGCATTCGCACCCAATCCATAGACAGTCTCAGTAGGCATAGCCACTAAACCACCATCTTTTAAAATTTGGACGGCTTCTTTAATAGCTTCATCATTAACGCTTATAATTCGTGTCATAATGCCTGATACAAAGCCATTACAAACAAAAAAAAGCAAGCCCTTAAGTCTTTTAAATAACTATAATTTAAACAGCTTTATAAAACGTTCCTCCAGTCTGAGGAATAGGAACACCTGTAGTTGTCGGTAAACTAAGAGGCTCACCTAATAAGCTCCTAACTGCCAAATAAGCAAAACCTTCAGCCTCCAATGCATCACCATTCCAGCCTATATCCTCAACAGGAATAACGGGGGATGCTAAAACACTACGTAATCCATCCATAATATAATGATTATGCCGTCCACCGCCTGTAACTACCCATTGTTTTGAAGGCTCAAAAAACAAATCCTCAGCAAGCTTAATAGAATTAATAGTAAAATCTGCAAGAGTTGCAGCACCATCTTCTATTGATAAACCCTGAACAGCCATTACTACGCTTTTCCATTCATCTCTATCCAGAGATTTCGGAGCTTGCCTATTAAAATATTCTAAAGAAAGAGCACTATGCAAAATCCGTTTGTTGGAAATCCCATTTCTTGCAATCTGACCATCCTTATCAAAATTCATTCCGGTTCTCTTTTTAATAAAATCATCAAGCAAAGCATTTCCGGAGCCTGTATCAAACGCCAGAATATTATCTTCTCCCTCACCAATCCACGTTACATTACTGACTCCGCCAATATTTAAAACAGCAACCGGCAGCATAATATTATCAGCCAAAATTTTAGCTCTGTGATAAAGAGGTAAAAGAGGAGCGCCCTGCCCACCGGCAGCAACATCCTCATTTCTCATTTTATTTACAACATCAATTCCAGTTTCACGAGCAAGCAATCCGCCATCCCCAATTTGCACAGTTACGCCATTAACAAGATCATGAAAAAGTGTTTGTCCGTGAAATCCAATCACATCTATTTCAGAAAAATCCCGTTTCGTATCAATGAGTAATTTCTTAACAGCTTCAATATGAACAAGAGTTAACGCACGCTCTACATCCGCAACCCCTTCATCATTTTGCTGCTTTCCAAAAACTCTACGAATAGATGTTTTCAACTTATCGTCATAAGGAATAAAAATAAAACCAAGCGACTTTACATACTCATTTCCATTAGTTTCAAGCAGTGCCGCATCCACTCCATCAAGAGAAGTACCGGACATCAAACCAATTGCTGTATAGACTTTTTTTTGTTCCATGCTTATAACATCTCTATTATGAGTAATTACAAATCAGAATTCTTAAACATATTAACTGAGCGTGGCTTCATTCACCAGTGCTCCAATTTCGATACGCTTGATAATAAGCTCAATGAAAGCACACAAAGCGCATATATCGGTTTTGATGCTACAGCACAAAGTCTGCATGTAGGCAATCTAACCGGAATCATGATGCTATACTGGTTTCAGCAAAGCGGGCACAAACCAATAACACTCATGGGAGGAGGAACGTCAAAAATAGGAGATCCTTCTTTTAAGGATGAACAGCGCAAATTGTTAAATGATGAAACCATACAAACCAATATCAACCATATTCAATCAACCTGCTTTAAACAATTTCTGAGCTATGGCGATGGTAAAACAGATGCTCTGATGGTTAATAATAACGACTGGCTGGACGGATTAAAATATCTTGAATTCCTGCGTGATTATGGAAGATATTTCACCGTCAACCGCATGCTCTCCTTTGACTCTGTTAAAACACGCCTTGAACGTGAAAGCCCGCTTTCACTGCTGGAATTTAACTATATGGTTATGCAGGGCTATGATTTTCTTGAACTAAACCGGAGATATGGAACAATCTTGCAAATGGGTGGTTCTGACCAATGGGGAAATATTATCAACGGCGTTGATCTTGGTCATAAATCAGACCGCACACAGCTCTTTGCTCTTACAGCACCATTGCTTACCACACCGGATGGAAAGAAAATGGGAAAAACTGAAAGCGGAGCTATATGGCTAAATAAAGACATGCTCAGTTCTTATGACTACTTTCAATACTGGCGTAATGTTGATGATGAAATGGTTGGAACGCTACTACGACGTTTTACAACCTTGCCAATAAATGAAATTTCCAGACTGGAAACACTTCAAGGTGCGGAAATCAATGAAGCTAAAAAGATTCTAGCTTTTGAAACAACAAAACTTTGTCATGGTGAAATCTCTGCTAAAGACGCACAAACCACTGCTGCAAAAACATTTGAACAAGGCAGCGTTGGAGATGATTTACCAAGCATTAATATTAACGAAGAACGCCTTAACGCAGGTATCAACGTAATTAACTTATTGGTTGAAACAGCGCTTGTTAGCTCAAAAGGAGAAGCCAAACGACTAATTCAGGGCGGAGGAGCACGTATAAACGATATCAAAATTGAAACACTGGAACATATAATTTCAAACAATGATCTTACCGCTGAAGGATACATAAAATTATCATCCGGAAAGAAAAAACACGCACTAATCAAAACAAAATAATACTCACGTTATTTCATTATAATTAAAATCTTTATTTAACCGCAACTTTATAAGGCGCAACATAGCCAGCGTCCGCATAACGCGCAACCTTACCGGCGGCAATAGAATCCATAGTTGGTGTTGGCAGACCATCACGAATACGATAAATCCAGTAATTAGCTAGCACACGCTCAACATAAACACGAGTTTCTCTTGAAGGAAGAAGTTCAATAAAAAGCAAAGGATCTTCAACAACCCTGTTCTTTTTCCCCCAAGTCTTTTTTCCCCAAGTCTTCTTCCATCGAGCCAAATTTCCGGGCCCTGCATTATAGGCTACAAGGAGAGCTGCAAGATCACCTTTCACAAACCTTCCAGTCAACAGATTTTCAATATATTTTTGCCCAATATTAATATTAGTTTCAGGATCTGTTAAATCATGAGCTTTATTATTTCCATCAACATAACTTGCAGTGCTTGGCATAAGCTGCATAAGACCCATTGCACCGCTTGAACTTTTTGCCATTGCATCAAAACGCGATTCTTGACGTATAATTCCATGAATAAGCGCCGGATCAATTTTATAACCGTCTTTAAGACTCCATGCTCCAGTTGGATAAATTGCCGTATCGTAATATGTGCCTTTTGAAGATAAAACAAGATTGCCTAAACGAAGCCCAAGAGCAGCCAGTTTAGCATGAGCAGCATAATAAAGCAGCGCATCGCGCATAGCTTCATTCTTACCTGTATCCATATGTAAAAACTCTACTTCAGCCAAATGCATCTGCCCTACTTTGACAAGATCCATCGCACGTCTTCCAACGGAAGTTCCTTCAAGAAGCTGTTGATGCTCTTTTGTAAAATTCGGAATATTCCAATCAAAACTGAAATCATAACCAAGAGAACGTGTTGAAAGTAAGCCATAAAACGTCCTTGGATGATATGTGCCACGCTTAAGCCATATGTTTACATCCTTTACATTCCCGCTACGCATATGAGAACGCGCTGCCCAATATGACCCCGCAGAGGATGTCCATCCAGATGCATAGGGCGAACGTGCTGTAATTTCAAAAAATCCGGCAGCTTCTGAATAATTACCATTTTGCCATTCCACCAAACCGGCAACCCAACCGGCCAATGGCACATGCAGCCCAGATCGGGCAGAACTGGAAACAGCAAGCTTACGAGCTTCCTCAAGTTTTCCAGAATACAAATAAGAAGCAGCAATGTTCGCTTGTAATAAATCTATCTCAACAGTATCTAGCAACTTAGCACGAGAATCTCTTTGTAAAACTTTATAAGCTTTTGTTGAATCTCCTTTATAAATAATAGAAAAAACAAATTCTTTAAATCTTTTTACCTGCTGTTTTTCAGAAACAGAACGACTTTTACCCGAATGATAAGATTGTCCTAGATATGCCATAGGATCACATACGCTAGCTATACCTTTTCGTTTTTTTGGTTTGGATATACTTCCTTCAAAATCAGATTGTTTTTTTCGCATAGCCAAATTATAAATTTTTAATGCTTTAGGATGATCCGCATATAATAACAACCACTCCCTGAGTTCATTAAAACTTGTCCTATATGCCGTTGGATGCATATAACGCTGATACAATACATGACCACGAAACCGCATATCTCTGAGACTTGCAATTTCTTTACTTGCTTCCGCCATATTTCCAGAGGATTGCAAAGTAAAAATACGCTTATAACGCTTCACGGTATTCTTTGAGATAGCTGTATTAGATGATATAAAAGGCCGCGCTTTCGGAACAGGCGGTATATCATCATCAAAAAATATCTTTGAATCAAAAAAGATTTTTGCAAAATCACTTAATGAATACTTAATTACATTCTTTTTTACTTGTGGAGTTTTAAAGTTAAAAACAGGCTTTTCTTCAGGAACAGGTATAAAATCCCCTGCCCACGAAAAACTTGCTATAGACATAAAACCAATAATACAAACGGTAAATACTGACAGTACGCCCACACGCCTGAAATGTAATATACATAATTTTATCATGACAAGCAGATGGATACACTAAATGTAATATAATGTCTAGAATATGTCGTAATTATAGAATTCCCCGCAAAAATTTTTAAACATTTTATCCGAACAAATTTTTCATAATTATTTCCCGCTTACATTTTCACCATACAAGATGTCTACTTTTATAGAAGCATATATAAAAGCATATCAGATTTCGACTTTTCTTTTTTCATTCAATCATTATCATGCTATCTTGGTAGGCTTTGAACTATAGAGAAACTCTTGCGTAGACTATGATAGAACAATATGATCTTGTTAAACAAATAAAGACTTATAATTCTGATCTCCAACCAGGATTTATAGAAAGCGCCTACCAATATGCAAAAAAAATGCATGAAGGTCAATTCCGCTCCTCCGGTGAACCATATTATACGCATCCTATAGAAGTAGCTAACATTCTTGCTGATTTAAAAATGGATGTCGGTACAATTGTAACGGCCATTCTTCACGATACATTAGAAGATACTGATGCAACCTATGAAGATCTAAAAAACGCCTTTGGCAAGGAAATTGCTGATTTAGTTAATGGCGTTAGTAAACTTACCCAAATTGAAAGTAAGAATCGAGAAGATAAGCAAGCTGAGAATTTCCGTAAACTCTTGCTAGCCATGTCAGAAGATATTCGAGTTCTTATAGTAAAGCTGGCAGACCGTTTACATAACATGCGCACAATCGAAGGGATTTCTCTAGAAAAAAAGCGACATAGAATTTCTTTGGAAACTCTTGAAATTTATGTACCGCTAGCGGAACGTATCGGACTCCATAAAATAAAGGAAGAGCTTGAAGATCTAGCATTTAACCAACTTAATCCTGAGGCGAGAGAAAGCATATCTAATAGATTATCTTTTTTGCGCGCAGAGGGCTCTAATATCGTTAAAACCATTATTAAAGAATTGGAAAAACTTTTTAACAGTGAGGGAATTAAAGCAGAAATAATAGGTCGTGAGAAAACTCGATACTCAATCTGGAAGAAAATGCAAAGAAAGAATGTAGCTTTTGAACAACTTTCAGACATTATGGCTTTCCGAATTTTAGTTGATACATCTGATGAATGTTATAAAGCTCTTGGTATTATTCATGGCGCATATCCAAGTGTTCCGGGACGTTTTAAAGATTATATATCAACTCCAAAACCAAACGGATATAGCTCTATTCATACAACCGTAATGGGCCCCTCCCGTCAACGCATTGAAATTCAAATTCGCACGCATAAAATGAATGATCAGGCAGATTTAGGTGTAGCCGCGCACTGGGCATATAAAGATGGTAAAGATCCTAGTACAAAAGACGCTAAAAAATATCGTTGGCTTCGTGAGCTACTTGATATTCTGGAGCAAGAGCAAGCTCCAGAAGATTTTTGGGAAAATACAAAACTGGAACTATTCCAAGATCAAGTTTATGTTTTTTCTCCAAAAGGTGACTTAATAGAACTACCTTCAGGAGCAACTCCTGTTGATTTTGCCTATGCTATTCACTCTGATGTCGGTGATAAATGTGTTGGCGCTAAAATTAATAGCCGAATTGCTCCACTAAATAGCAGACTATCCAATGGCGATCAAATAGAAGTAATCACCTCAAAAACACAAACACCATCCCCAACATGGGAAAGATTTGTTGTCACAGGCAAGGCTCGCTCACATATTAGAAAATTTATTCGTAATCAGCAACGAGATGAATATATTATACTTGGCAAGGCAATGCTCCAGAAAATTTTCAAACAAGAGGGATATAGCTTCAATGAAAAAACTGTTTCAAATATCCTTGAGCAATTTAAACTAAATGAAAATAATGATATTTATGCCAATATAGGCTCTGGTATTTTAATTGCACGTGATGTCTTTAAGGCTATATTTCCCGATCATGAAACAAAAATAGCAAAACGTCCGTCAACGGCCATGGATCAGGCCGTAATGGTTAAACCACTAAACGATAGCGATGCACCAATTCCAATTAAAGGTCTTATTCCCGGTATGGCTGTTCACTTTGCACGTTGCTGTCACCCTTTACCGGGGGATAGAATTGTTGGAATTGTTACAACCGGTAAAGGTGTTACTATTCACACAATAGATTGTGAAACTTTGGAAACATTTGCAGATACACCTGAAAGATGGCTTGATGTATCTTGGGGTGATGATTCGGATTCACCACAATCCCATGTTGGCCGTCTTGAAATTACATTCCAAAATGAACCAGGCGCATTATCAAACATGTCAACCGTAATTAGCAAAAATGGTGGGAATATTGTGAATTTAAAAGTAACAAATCGCTCTATTGATTTTTGGGAATTATCTGTTGATATTAATGTTGATGATACAAAGCATTTAAACAATATTATTGCAGCTTTGCGAGCAACTCCTCTTATGTCCTATATTGATAGATCTCGCAGCCGTTAGATATTTATAGCTATCTAGCTTTTCGACTTTTCATCTTTTGGATGTTCTTCAACAAAACCTCTAACATCTTGCGTTATCTTCATTGAGCAAAATTTAGGCCCACACATAGAACAAAAATGAGATATCTTTGCACCCTCAGCCGGCATAGTCTCGTCATGCATTTTTCGCGCAGTATCAGGATCAAGGCTTAAATTAAACTGATCGTTCCAGCGAAATTCAAACCGTGCTTTACTAATAGCATCATCACGATTTTGCGCTCCCGGATGACCCTTTGCTAAATCAGCAACATGAGCAGCAAGTTTATAAGTAATAACTCCAATTTTCACATCATCACGATTTGGAAGCCCAAGATGCTCCTTTGGCGTAACATAGCAAAGCATTGCCGTTCCAAACCATCCAATTTGCGCTGCACCTATAGCGCTGGTGATATGGTCATAACCCGGAGCTATATCTGTTGTAAGAGGCCCAAGTGTATAAAATGGAGCTTCAGAGCAACATTCTAGCTGTTTGTCCATATTTTCTTTAATCAAATGCATCGGCACATGTCCCGGCCCTTCTATCATTACCTGCACATCATGCTTCCATGCGATTTTTGTTAACTCACCAAGCGTTTCAAGTTCTGCAAACTGAGCCTTATCATTAGCATCAGCAATACTTCCGGGACGAAGACCATCACCAAGAGAAAAACTCACATCATAAGCCTTCATAATTTCACAAATATCCTCAAAATGTGTGTAAAGAAAACTTTCACAATTATGATGCCTCATCCACTTAGCCATAATTGCTCCACCGCGTGAGACAATTCCACATATACGGTCTTGCGTCAGGTTAATATATGGCAAGAGCACTCCTGCATGAATAGTGAAATAATCAACACCTTGCTCAGCCTGTTCAATTAGAATGTCTCGAAAAATTTCCCATGTGAGATTTTCAGCGACTCCTCCAACCTTCTCCAACGCTTGATAAATCGGCACAGTGCCAATAGGAACAGGTGAATTACGTATAATCCATTCTCGCGTATCATGAATATTATTACCTGTTGAAAGATCCATTACAGTATCTGTACCCCATCGAATCGACCAAACCATTTTGTCAACCTCTTCGCCAATAGAGCTGCTAACAGCAGAGTTACCTATATTAGCATTAATTTTAACCAGAAAATTACGTCCAATAATCATTGGCTCGGATTCAGGATGATTAATATTATTTGGAATAAGAGCGCGACCTTCAGCTACTTCTTTACATACAAATTCAGAGGTAATAAAATCCGGAAGATTAGCGCCAAAATTTTCTCCTTCTTTAGCTTTTGCATGAGCTTCTTTGCGAG